>NZ_JACAGG010000049.1:0-11910 GCF_030324375.1 Empedobacter sp. R132-2 | reverse complement strand
TCTTCTGTATATTTTATAATTTCAAATGAACTTCTCATCTTAGCAAACCCTCTCGGTATTTGCGGTTGCAAAGGTAATACTTATTTTTTAACTAACAAATTTTATTTTGATAAATTTTAAAGCTTTTATTTCAATAAGTCAATTCTTACTTTTACTCCCAACCCCCCTTTCGGAATCGGATTGCAAAGGTAATGCTTATTTCTAAACTCGCAAATTTATTTTTAAATAATTTTTGTCGCTATATAAGTCCTTATGTCAACTACAATACTACTCGTCTTTCGTATTGGGATTGCAAATATACGGCTGGATTATTCGTTTTTCCAAACATACTTTACTTTTATTTTACATTCTTTCCTTAAGTTATTGGTACAATGGAAAATATTTTTTGAAATGTTTAGATATGAGAACTGAGATATTAGATTTTTGACGAGAAAAGCTCTTTTTAAAAACTAAATTATAACGGGATAGATTTCTCGACAAGCTCGAAACGACAGGAAAATTAAACTTGTTAATTACTCAAGAATGCCTTTTAACTTCATAAAATGATTAGACGTTTTGCTTTTCTTACCAAAAAGAAAAGTAAAATGGATACTTTTGAGTTAACTATTCGGGAGGAATTGTCGCAAAGCGAGAATGAGTTATTCAGTATAGTTAATAATATAATGGATACGATGCTGATGACATCATAATTAAGTTTCTATAAAAAAGCTTTTTGATAAAATCGGAGTGACAGAATCAAAAAAAGGAGAACGCTTTATTCTCCTTTTGTATCTTATTAATGTGGACCGTTACCGTTTTTATCTTTTTCCAAATCGGTATTCCAAATTTTGATTTTATCTGTTTTTTTCAAGCCAGATTTTACTTGAACATTCACTCCGTCTGTAATTCCAAGAGTGATGTATTTCTTTTCGTATTTTGCATCTTGTCCTTTACCAGAAGTAAGAATCTCAACATATGGTTTTTGGTTTTCGTCGTAACGAACATGCGCTGATTTTACCAACAATACATTTTTTGCTTCCTGCGTTACAACCTCAGCATTTGCAGAATATCCCGCACGAATAAAGTTATCTGAATCTAATTGAACTGGTGCTTTAATCTCGAACTGAACTACTCCATTCGTTGCAACTCCTTGAGGCGAAATAAAATCAAGAATCGCTGTAAAAGTTTTGTTCGGAATTGCACCAATCGATACATTAATTTTCATTCCTTCTTTTAATTTACCAACCTCAGCTTCGTCAACTTTTCCTTGGAAAATCATTTTCTTAACATCAGCCATCGTAGCAATAGTAGTACCTGTAGAGAAATTATTAATCTCTTGCACCATATTCCCAACCTCAACAGGAATATCTAAAATCATTCCCGAAGTAGTTGCTGTAATACGTGTTGTTGCATAAGCTTCCAAACCGGGAGCAATACCTGTTTGCGCAACTTTGTAATCGTTTTCGGCAGCTTTTAATTGTTGTTGAGCTGACTTATATGTCGCATTTGCATTGTCATAATCTGCACGAGGCAAAACACCTTGATTATATAAAGTTGATGTTCGATTGAAATTACGACGTTCTTGATCGACCGTAATTTGAGCCGCTTGAATAGACTGACGAGCTGCATTTAACGACTGAACATTTGGAACAACTTTCAGTTCACAAATCAACTGACCACGCTCTACATATTGTCCTTCAGCAACATTAATCGATTTTATAACACCCGAAATATTTGGCTTAATTTCAATTGTTTCCAACGGTTTTAATTCACCAGTTGCAACAGCTTTCACCTCTATATTTCCCATAAAAGGCGTTGTCGTTTCATAAACTTCATTGTCTTGGCTATTCTTTTTACCGAAATATGCAATCACACCGATTACAGCACCGATAAAAACGACAATCATCAAAATCTTTAGAAATTTTTTCATTCTTCTATATCTGTTAAGTTTTAGTTATTCATCTCTCAAAGCATCAATAGGTTTGATTTGAATTGCACGTTGAGCAGGAATCAATCCCGCTAAAGTTGCCATAATCACCATCACTGCTAAAGCTGTAAAAAGTGTAAACAAATCGATTGACGCATTATATAAAGGTATGTTTTTATTTGATGGAATGATAATTTCGTTGAGAACCATTAGTAAAAGTGCTGCAAAAATAATTCCGCCTAAACCTGCAATTAATGTTAAAACTACTGATTCTAACAAAATTTGTCCTCGAATTTGAGCAGGAATTGCACCTAATGCTCTTCGAATTCCAAATTCTTTTGTTCGTTCTGAAACTGTAATCAATAAAATACTTGCAATCGCAATAACCCCGGAAAATAATGTCATTCCTCCTACAACAATCGCTAGGAACTGCATTCCTTTTACGAATTTCATAATCTTTCCAAGCATTTCACCTAAATTAAAACCACCAATTCCCTGGTCGTCATCTGGCGAAATATTTTTAATTTGTTTCAGATATGTTTTTAATTCTTTTTCGAATGCTACAATATCATAATTATTAGGTAAACTCAAACTTAAATATTGAATCGTTTCTCCTTGATTGTATATTTTTTGAAATGTTGTAAACGGAATAAACACTTGATCTTTACTCTCTACAGGCGAAGAAGGTGTGTCGTAAACGCCGACAATTGTATAATAACTATCGCTAATTCTGATTTCTTTCCCTAAAGGTTTCGGTTTATCACCAAAAAATTGTTCGGCAACTTCAATTCCAATTACACAAACTTTCGATTCAGTTTTGATATCATCTTCATTGATAAAACGACCTTGAATAATATCTTTCCCAAACATTCGGTTTTGATCTGGATAATCTCCATTAACCGTGTAAAAATTATATTTTGTTCCGTAAGTTAATATTGAATTTGGTTTCGAGTTTCGAGGAGCTAACAACGAAATTTGAGGAAAACGAGCCTGAATTTGACGAACATCACTCATTTTCAATTCAATTGTGCGACCTTTTTGAAATCCTTGATATGGCATCGATGTTGTCCCTCCCCAAACAAATAATGAATTGGTTGCGGCATTTGCCAAATTACGGTCAAAACCATTTTGCAAACCGCGTGTTACTCCTAACAATAATACAAATAAGAACATTCCCCATGCAACACCAATCATTGTCAAAATAGTGCGCAATTTATTTTTGCGAATCGCCGCGTAGACTTCGCTCCAAGCATCTGGATCAAAAACAAATTTTATAAAGTTCATTATTCGTCTCTTAAAGCATCAATAGGTTTAATACGTGCTGCATTCAAAGCTGGAATTAATCCAGAAACTGTTCCTGCAACAAATAAAATAATACAAGCCATTACCAACGAATTAGTTTCTACACCTGGATTATAAATAAAATATTCTTCTAAGCTATCTCCAATATTTTCTACAACAAGTGCCGCTAAAGCAATTCCTATTGCTCCGAAAATAATTGTAATCATAATTGCTTCTTGTAAAATCAGTCCCAAAACATTGGCTGGTGTTGCGCCTAAAGCTTTTCGAATACCAATTTCTTTGGTACGCTCTTTTACACTAAACACCATAATATTTCCGATACTTACGATTCCTGCAATCAAACTTCCTCCACCAATTACAAATACAATAATTGTCAGAATCAAGAAAAATTGATTGGTATCTTCCATTGCATCAGCCGCATTTCGCACCCAAATTCCACCATAATCAGAAGGTGCAACATTATGTCGACCTTTTATATTATATTCAATTGCATTTGCAAGTTTAGAAATGTCAGCCAAAGCCATTCCATCTTTTGGTGTTACAATAATCGATGATACTTTATCTGTAGCATAAATCGTTCTAAACGTTGTAAAAGGTGCATACAAAGCACGCTCGGCATTATCACCACCATCTTTACTTTCGAAAACACCAACCACTTGATACATACTTGAACCTAATTGCAAATACTTACCAATCGCAATCTGATTTGGAAAAAAATCTTGCGCAACCAATCGTCCAATAACAATTGATTTGGACTGATTCTCCATATCTTTTTTATTGATAAATCGACCAAGCGTTACATTTTCATTAATCATTGATTCATATTCTGGATAAACTCCAGTAATTGAATAACTTCCTGAATTAGCTTCATTTCTAATCGTATCACTTTTCGAAATTGTACTTACAATCGATTTTATTTCATCTGGAAAAGAATGTTTAATAAAATCAAAATCTTTTACATCCAATTCAATTGTACGTCCTTGTTTGAAACCATTGTAAGGTTCTGTTGTTGTACCTCCGTTAACGGTAATATTTAATGAATTTGCTTTGAAAAATTCTTGTTGAAACCCGTTCTGCAAACCATTTCCCAATCCATACAATGTAATAAACACAAAAAGCGCCAAAGCGATTGTCAAACCCGACAATGCTGTACGCAATTTATTACTTGCAATGGACGACCATATTTCGCTCCAACGGTCTGTATCAAACATATTTTATATTTAAGATTCTTTGATTTATGATTTACGAAGTTTGAGATTCGAAAATCATTAAACTCTTACTTGTTCTACTTTTTCGTCACTTACAATTACACCATCTTTAAGACGAACAATACGTTTACACATATTTGCAATATCATCTTCATGCGTCACCATTACAATTGTTTTACCTTCGTCATTAATTTCTTGAATCAGGTGCATTACTTCTTGCGAAGTCTTTGTATCCAGCGCTCCTGTAGGCTCATCCGCCAATAACAATTTTGGTTTTGCAGCCAATGCACGCGCAATTGCAACACGTTGTTTTTGTCCACCCGAAAGTTCATTTGGCATATGAGTAGCCCAAGGCTCCAACCCCACTCTTTCCAGATAACTAAGCGCTATTTTATTTCGATCCGATCGTTTTACTTTTTGATAATACAACGGTAACGCTACATTTTCTAATACATTTTTGAAACTAATTAAATTATAAGATTGAAAAATAAATCCTAAAAATTTGTTTCGATAATTAGCCGCTTTAGTTTCGTTTAACTTCTCAATTCTAACACCGTCCAATTCATAAATACCTGTATCATGCTCGTCCAACATTCCAATGATATTCAATAAAGTTGATTTCCCCGAACCCGAAGATCCCATAATCGCAACAAATTCGCCTTCCGTAATCTCAAGGTTAATTCCTTTGAGTACGTGAAGTTTGTTTTTTCCCATTATGTAGGATTTATTTAAATCTCGAATAGATATCATAGATTGTTGTAAATTTCAATAAAGATAACAGATAAGTCGAAATTATAAGAAAAATGTTACAAGCAAGTTTAAGATTTATCTTATAAATAGCGCTAAAATATTTTTCAAAATTAATTTTCAATAATTTTTGAAAGTATAGAAATTTATATATATTTGTGTAAATAATAATTGCAATGAAATTAGAAGAATCAAAAGAAAAATTTGTTCAAACTTGGGGAACTTTCGCTGTTAACTGGGGAATAAATCGTACTATGGCACAAGTTCATGCATTATTATTAACGTATAATGAACCTATTTCTACAGATCAAATTATGGAGGAATTACAAATTTCTCGCGGAAATGCAAATATGAATTTGCGTGCTTTGATGGATTGGGGAATTGTAAGAAAAGAATTGATAAAAGGAGAACGTAAAGAATATTTTGTTGCCGATAAAGATGTTTGGTATTTATTCAAACAAATTACAAAAGAACGCAGAAAGCGTGAAATAGAGCCGGTAATTGATTTTTTAGAATCATTAAAAAACATCGACGATCAATCTGATGATGCAAAAGAATTTGCAAAATTATTACAAGATTTATCTTCTGTTTCGACAAAAATCAATAATATAATGGACCTTGCTATCAAATCTGATGAGCATTGGTTGGTAGGAAAAATCACGAATTTGATAAAATAATCAATTCGTATTTTTTTGAATCACAAATTTCAAAAATTATTGAAAATTCAATATGTATAATATTATTTCGTATATCATTTATCTGATTATTACTTTCTACATCACCATTTTTATTGGTTGGAAAGTGTATAAAATTGGTTTTGTGTACTTGACAAACTTAATCGATAATCATTCTGTTTGTCAATCGATTAATAATCTTTTATTGATTGGATACTATTTGGTCAATTTAGGTTTTTCGGCAATAAGTTTACAAAACTGGGAACAAGTTGACTCCATTACCATCATGTTTTCTTCATTGTCCTACAAAATTGGATTTATATTATTAATCCTCGGAATATTACATTTTATTAATTTATCAATTATTTATATCGCAAGAAAAAGCAAAAAAATAAACACTTAAACACAGCAAATTATGACAAATTACAATCTAATTGCATATTTGGTTTACTTACCAGTGGCAATATTAATGACAATCGCAGTTTCTAACGTTTTATTCAAAAATGGAAAAATATTTATGTACGATATTTTCCATCAAAAAGAAGATATTGCAAGCGCAACAAATTCATTATTCAAAATTGGTTTTTATCTTTTGAATATCGGTTTTGCCATGCTAATTGTTTACATGACTTCTATCGCAACAACCGAAGATTTGATTGTAAAATTAAGTACAAAAATTGGTAGTTTCGCCATTTATTTAGGAATAATGTTGATGCTAAACCTTTTCTTATTTATGAAAGGCAGACGTAGATCTTTGCAACAACAATATTTAAGAAGTTTAGAATCTTAACAAGAAAACCTCCCAAAAGTTAACTTTTGGGAGGTTTTTATTTTAAACTGGATCAACATCAACATCAATTCGTACCGAACGAAAAGCTGCAATTGTATGCAATTGATCTATTTTTGCTTGAATTAAATCTTTTACTTTTTGAGGTGATTGATTTGGTCTAATTTTAATCATCACATCTGTAATATATAAATTATTGATTCTTCCAATCGAAGGCGTTTCTGGACCAAGTAAACATTTTGCATCAAAACTTGGTTTAAGCAAAACGACTAATTGAGCCGCCGTTTTATCCAAACGCTCTTTATTTTTATGCTTGAAACGCAACTTGATTAACCGTGAATAAGGAGGATACAAAAATTCTTTTCGCTCATACAAAATATCTTTCATCGTTGGTGCATAACTGTAGGTTGTGACATTTTGCAAAATCTGATGTTCTGGCTGAAAAGATTGAATCAATACTTTTCCTTGTTCTTGACGACGACCTGCACGACCAGAAACTTGCGTTAACAATTGAAACGCTTTTTCGTGCGCTCTAAAATCAGGAAAATTTAACAAAGAATCTGCTCGAATAACACCAACAAAATTAACATTTCCAAAATCAAAACCTTTTGTAATCATTTGCGTTCCAATTAAAATATCAATTTCTTTGTTCTCAAAATCTTCGATCAATTTTTCGTACGCAAATTTCCCTCGCATCGAATCGACATCCATTCTTCGAACTTTTGCTTCAGGAAAAATTGTTTGAACTTGCTGTTCTATCTGTTCTGTTCCCAAACCTTTTGTATTCAATTCGTACGAACCACAACTCGGGCAACGCAAAGGTTTTGCTTGTGCATAACCACAATAATGACATTTTAGTTGATTCGAGAATTTATGATATGTTAAACTGACATCACAATTTGGACATTCGGGCGTATGACCACACGTATTACATTCCATAATTGGCGCATATCCACGACGATTCTGAAATAAAATGACTTGCTTTTTTTGATGCAATTGATTGAAAATTTCATCACGAAGTGTATGCGAAATATCTTCTGTAATTTCTTTTTCCTTTTGCGCTTTTTTGAGGTCAATCAAATTAATTTCGGGCAATTTTATACTCCCAAAACGTTCAGTTAATTCGACATAACCATATTTTTTATTTTTCGCATTATAATAACTTTCAGCCGAAGGTGTCGCTGAACCTAATAAAACCTTCGCATTCATCATTCCTCCAAGCAACATCGCCATATCGCGCGCATGAAAAAATGGTTTTACATCCATTTGTTTATAAGAAGATTCGTGCTCTTCATCCACGATAATCATTCCTAAATTATCAAAAGGCAAATACAACGCTGTTCGTGGACCAATGATAATATCAAAATCGCCATTCAAGGTTTTCTGCCACAATTCTACACGTTCATTTTGATTGAATTTCGAATGATAAACTCCTACTCTTTCTCCAAAATGTTTTTTGATTCGATGAACAATTTGAGTTGTCACAGAAATTTCTGGTAATAAGTACAACACTTTATTTCCTTTCGCAATTACTTGTTCCATCAATTTTAGATAAATTTCTGTCTTTCCACTTGATGTTACACCATGTAATAAAACGGTTGATTTATCCTTAAAATCTTCTTTAATTTGATTTAAAGCTGCAATTTGTTTCAAGGTCAATTCAGCAATTTCAGCAACTTCTTTCTCATCTTCATCTACACGAGAAGTTTGATGTTGATAAATTTCAACTGCTCCTTTTTCTGCTAAAGATTTAAGTACAGCATTTGTCGCACCTTGTTTTATAAAATCTGCAACTTTTAGCGGTTTTTCTTGCGATTGCGTTTCTAACGTAATCAATTGCAACAAGGTTTCGCGCTGTTTTGGTGCTTTATTTAATTGATTTAAAATCTCGATAAAGGCAGTTTCATTTCCTTTTAAATCTGGATGTAATCGGACATAATTATCAATTTTTGGCGTATATTTTTCGTTCAGTTTTTCATCTAACCGAATAATTCCTTTATCAATTAATAATTTAAGTGTTGGAATTGCTGATTTCTCGTCTACAATTAAAGCTGCTTCTTCAACTGAAATGATTTCACGCAATTTCAACGCTTCAAAAACTAAGAATTCATAATCATTTAGCTCTTCAATTGTTTCATAATTTGGATTAATTAATCGAACAAAAGTTTGAGATTCTAATTTTAATGCAGAAGGAAAAGCATTTCGAAAAACATCGCCCAGTGAACACATATAATAATTCGCCATCCATTCCCAAAAATTAATTTGCGTTTGCGTCACCAAAGGTTCATCATCCAAAAAAGCATGAATCGCCTTTGTTTTGTATAATTCTGGCGCATTTTGATGAATAGAATGTACAATTCCTGTATATAATTTTTGCGTTCCGAAAGGCACGGAAACACGCTGACCAACTTTAATTTGCTGTAAATCAATTTCAGAAAGATGGTATGTAAATGTTCCATTTAATGAAAGTGGTAAAATAATTTCGGCAAAATAATTCGTTGTCATTTTATATGATTAAAAACGCAAGTTAAACATTTTTTTGTGTTAAGAATGAAGATTACAATTGCTTAAAATTTCACAAATTATTAATATTTCATTTTCAGATAGTTTGAAGAATTAATACTAATTTTAAGAGAATTCAAAAACTATCATTATGTTACATGCCATTTTAGATCAGATTTCGGAATCGGAAAAACCAATTATAAAAATCATTTTCAGAAATGATGATACGCGTGTTGTTGCTTTTGGACTAAAAAAAAGTTTGAAATTAATCGATCATCAATTACCTGTAAATGCAAAAATTTTAATGCTGAAAGGTGAAATAGAAATTGATTCAAAAATTGAGATTGTCAATTTAAAAGAATTTGACGAATATATTCTTCCTCCAAAAGTTATTCATCAAGTGACTTCCTTACAAGATTCGATGATGTTGGTTATTCTAAATTTTAATAAAAAAAGTTTTTAAAATATAGTTAAACTCTATTTATTTACACTATAAAAAACTTTATATTTATGATTATTAATTTATCAAAATATGAAACTACTTTTCTCATTAACTACTCTCCTTACCTTAGCCCTATCTTCTTGCAGTACAAGTATTAAACACGATCGATTATTTACTGGAACGATTGTGAGAGATTGTACAGGAACTTACATTCGTGTTGATGACAAAGAGGATTATTTGGTTTGTAACAATGAAATATTTTCAGACAAAAAAGAAGGTGAAACCGTGAGTGTTATTTATGATTTTGAAAAAACATGCAAAGAGTTAGAAAATAAAGCAACTTGTATGATGTATCATGAACATAAAGGCAAGATTAGAATCAAGAAAAATAATAATTAATCAAAAAATCCACTCAAATTGAGTGGATTTTTGCTTTATATAAAATACGATTATTTCGATTTTTTACGACGCTCTAATTCTTTTTCAATCAGCATCAATTCGCGTCCTGTTTGTCCTGCAACAGAAGTGTTTTCTTGTGCTCGACGAACCAAGTAAGGCATTACTTCTTTGATTGGCCCGTAAGGTAAATATTTTGCAATATTGTATCCTAAATGCGCCAAGTTGAATGAAATATTATCACTCATTCCAAATAATTGTCCAAACCAGAAATTTGGATTATTTTTCTCAATTCCGTTTTCGTTCATCAATTTGATTAACAATTCGCAACTTTCTTCGTTGTGCGAACCTGCGAATAAACCAAAACGCTCGTGATGAGAAGCAATAAATTCTAACGCTAGATTATAATCTCTATCCGAAGCTTCTTTGTTTGGTTGAATTGGAGATGGATAACCTTCGGCTTGCGCACGTGCACGCTCTTTCTCCATATATGCTCCACGCACAATTTTGAATCCTAAGAAATATCCTTCGCGCTCTGCTTTTGCATGCATTTCTTTCAAATAAGCCAAACGATCATGACGATACATTTGCAACGTATTCCAAACTAATGCACGTTTTGTGTTATATTTCACCATCATTTCGTCAGTCAAATCATCTGCAGAACCTTGCATCCAAGTTTCTTCTGCATCTACCATGATATTAACATCCAAATCATATCCTTTTTGACATACTGCCTCGAAACGTTGACGAATATTAGCCCAAGATTTTTCTTCTTCTGCAGTTAACGTTTGTTTCTTCCCTACTTTTTCAAATAATTCGATTCGACCAAATGCAGTTGGTTTAAATACTACAAATGGAATTGATTGATTAGATTTTGCTAAATCAACCAAGTGTAACATAACGTCACGAACTTCGTCAAATTGTTTTTCTTCTGTTAATCCTTCGATAGAATAATCTAAAATAGAACTTACGTGATATTTAAATAATTCATTTGCGACAACCACACCTTGTTCTGCCGTTTCTCCTCCTACAAATTGTTTGTAGATTGTTTCACGAATTACAGGTTTTACGAATGGGATATCTACCGCAAATGGTAAATTAAAAAACTTAGTTCCAAAACTTGTCAATGCGGGGCTTCCGATTAACTTGTATAAGTAATACGCTTTCTTTAAATCTTTATCTGATTTCGATTCGAAAGCAAACTGTGTATTGTCGAATAAAGACATGTGAGTTAACTATTTTTTGTGTTAATATAACGTTACAAATTTATAATTAAAACCTGATTAAACTAAAAAAACCTACAAGAAATTCTTGTAGGTTTTTGATATATTTTAAAGATTGCAAATAGTTGCCTATTCTTATCCTTTTTTAGCGTATTTGCTTCTGAATTTGTCGATACGTCCTGCAGTATCAACCAATTTAGTTTTACCTGTGTAAAATGGGTGAGATGTAGAAGAAATCTCCATTTTGATTAATGGGTACTCTACTCCGTCAACAACTAATGTATCTTTAGTATCAGCACAAGATTTTGTGATGAACACATCTTCGTTAGACATATCTTTGAATGCTACCAAACGGTAATTTGTTGGGTGGATATCTTTTTTCATTTTTTTAATCTTCTTTGTTAACTTTATTGGAGTGCAAAGATAATATTATTTACAGAATGTTACAATCAATTTTATTGAAAAAACATTTAAAACAATACATTAAGCAAATTTAATTTCGAGTGTAATGGGCTTCTTAAAATTAAACCTGCACTTCTTGTACACATTTTTCGTGGTGCAAATATAAACATTTTAGTAATTCGTACAAATATTTTTGGTGAATCTATTCATAAAAATCTATTTTTTATCTTTGTCCATCTACAATAAAACCATTAGCGTCCTAAACGTTAAAAGAAAGCGTAAAAAAAGCGCGTAAATTTCGGATCTCAAATTATCTTTGAG
>NZ_JACAGG010000048.1:0-12774 GCF_030324375.1 Empedobacter sp. R132-2 | reverse complement strand
AAACTTTGGACGAATATCTTCACCATCTTCATTTTTTTGAAGCGTTTTCACATGTCCCGGCATTCCTTTAAACGCTTCCTTTTTCCAATTATGATGTTGTTCTACCAACTTTTTGCGTGTTGATGTTACAGTTCGACTGGGCTCACTGCATGCTTTGAATTCTGAATTTTCTTCTAACTCATTCACAAAAGCAGAAGCATCATTTAAAACTTCTTTTTCTACCAAAGAATCCATGCTGGCATTGGCTTTAATAAACGCTGAGTCTACCGCCTGACGTTTATCTGAAACCATGCCTTTGTTAACACATAGTTTTAAAACTAACTGAAAAAGTTGCAAGAAAACTTCCTCTCCAAAAAACGCTCTTGTTCGGCTAATTGTTGAATGCCAAGGCAACTCTTCATTTAAATCATAACCTAAAAATAAACGAACATCCAAGCCAATTACTGCAAAAACGAATCAATGCACGATCGCTATTAATGTTGTTTAAATAGCCTATCAATAATATTTTAAAAAACACCACAGAATCAATACTCTCTTGACCTTGAGTTCCGTAATATTTTTTGGTGGATTTGTACAGAAAATGTAAATCTAGTTCGTGATTAACGCATCGATAAAAGTTATCAAACGGTACTAACCGATCTAAACTTAATTCATAAAAAAGTTGTGGAGTAAATTCTTTTCGTCCTTGCATACAACAAAATACGAAAAATTAGTCTATTTTAGAGTTCTGCAACAAGCACATCGCATTAACAAAATAACGAGTTTCAACTAAATAAAAATCCTTGTCAAGGTTTAGAACTTTGACAAGGATTTTTTTATGTATCAATTAAAATAATAAAAACTGAACGGGTTTGATTAAATATCTAAAAACGAAAGATTACTCTTCCCATTCTTCTTTTATTTGTCTTGCTTCATAATCTGCAACCATTTCTGCTTCATAATCTACTTTTTCTCCTTTTGAGAAACGACGAATTGCACTATCGAATAATGAATAAACCACAGGAACGATAATTAAGGTTAGGAATAATGATGACACTAAACCACCAATAATTACCCATGCTAAACCATTGTTCATCTCCGCTCCTGCTCCTTTTGCTAAGGCAATTGGAATCATCCCGAAAACCATCGCAATTGTTGTCATCAAAATTGGACGAAGACGCGCATGATTGGCTTGTACCAAAGCATTGTGAGTAGTTTCGCCAGCTTCTTTTCGGTGATTGGTAAAGTCGACCAATAAAATCGCATTTTTACACACCAAACCAATCAACATAATCATTCCGAGAATCGTGAAGATATTCAATGAATTATTTGTTAATGCTAAAACTACGAAAACTCCGATTAAAGATAATGGAATCGAAAACAAAACCACGAAAGGATAAATAAACGAGTCGTACAAAGCAACCATTACCAAATAAACCAAGATAATAGCAGCTAATAATGCATAACCTAATGTACCAAAACCTTCGGATTGATTTTCTTCATCTCCACCCCAAACATAAGAAACACCAGTTGGTTTCTTATTGTCAATTTTCTTCAAACTTTCCTTGAAGTCAGTTACAATATCACCTGTTGTACGACCAACCGATTGTGCTTGAACCGTTACAGAAGGCGTTTTATCACGACGCTCTAAGAAACTTGGACCTGAACTTTGCATAACCGTTGCAAATTGATCTAATCGAATTTGTTGTCCTTTATCATTTACAAAAATTAAGCTACGAACATCATCAATATTAGAACGATTGAAATCATTGTATTGAATATTAATATCATATTCGTATTCACCAGCACGGAATTTACCATCTGTATTTCCAGAGAAAGCCGTTTGCATGGTTAAACCAACCGTTTGAAGATTCAATCCTAAAGAAGACATTTTATCACGATCAACTTGCACATTAATTTCAGGATTACCTGCTTCTGTTGTTAATTTCACTTCCGAAGAACCTTTGATTTGTTCTAATTCGTGCTTCGCTAACTCAGCAAATTTCATCGCGCTTTCTAAATTTGGACCTGTCACAACCAACGCTATTGGCGCTTGTTCCGCTCCAATCAAACCAACTGGAACAGTTTTAACCTTAGCACCAACTAATTCTTTTTCTAATTCGCGTTTTACTTTTGCCGCATAAATAAATGAATTGTCTTCACGCTCTGATTTATCATTTAAAATAACGTCTATTTCTGCTTTATAAGCTGTTGCTTGTGCTGCTCCAAATCCTTCGGAACTTTGACCAACAGTTGTAATCATATCAACAACTTCTTTTTTATCACGTAAAAACTTTTCTGCTTTTTGCGTCATAAAATTTGATTCCTCTATTGTTGCATCTTTTGGTAACTCTATTTGAACTAGGAATTCACCTTTATCTGTTTTAGGGAAGAATTCACCACCGATATATTTTCCTCCCATTAAAACTCCAATAACTGCAAATAAAACGATAAATACCCCAATAAAAACTCCAATTCTACGAACGGTAGATTTTAAACACCATTCTAACATATCAGAAATGAAGTGGGTAAATTTCATTAATTGTTTTTCGAACCAAAGAATAAATTTCTCAAAAATATTTTTCCCTGTGATATGTTCTAATTTCCCGAAACGAGAAGACAACCAAGGAACAATTGTAAATGACGACAATAAGGATAGTAAGGTTGCGATAACGACTGTCACACAAAACTGTCCAATAATATTCGCCACCAAACCTGTACTCATTGCAATTGGTAAGAATACCACGACAATTACCAACGTAATAGCTGTTACTGTAAATCCAATTTCTTTTGCCCCATCGTATGAAGCTCTAATTTTCGATTTTCCCATCTCCATGTGACGGTAAATATTCTCTAAAACAACGATGGCATCATCCACCAAAATTCCCACTACAAGTGATAAACCAAGTAACGACATCAAGTTTAAGGTATACCCCATTAAGTACATTCCGATAAAAGTCGCAATTAACGATGCTGGAATAGAAACCATTACAATAAAAGCATTACGAATACTATGTAAAAATAAAAGCATTACAATTGCAACTAAAACAACTGCTAAAACTAAATCGAAAATAACGTGATCTGCCGCAGCCAATGTAAAATCAGACGTATCATTTACAATCTGAATTTTAAGTCCTTCTTTCTTATAATCTGTTTCAACTTTTTTGATGGTTTCTTTCATCAATTCAGAAACAGCCACCGCATTTGCATCTGATTGTTTTACAACCTGAACAATAATCGCAGAACTCTGATTAACACGTGCAATTTTTTCTACTTCTTTCTGAGAATCTTGCACAAAAGCAACTTCCGATAAACGAACTTGAATTCCATTATTCGAAGAAATTACCAAATTATTTAATTCATCAACTGATTTATATTTTCCAGAAAGACGAATAATTGTAGAGTTTTCACGTGTTTTTACACTTCCTGTTGGGAAATCTAAATTCGAAGTTAAGATTGCTTGCTGAACTTGAGGCACAGATAATCCATAACCTTTCAATTTCACAGGATCTAAACTTACTTGAATTTCACGTTCTTGTCCTCCAATCAAATTTACTTGCGCAACACCTGTCACACGTGATAAAACTGGTTCTATTTTTTTATCTAACAAATCATACAAATCTTTTTCTGTCAACTTATCAGACGTTACACCAGCTGTAATAATTGGTAAATCACTTAACGAGAATTTCGTCAAAGAAGGCGGATCTACATCATCAGGTAAATCTTTCTCAATGGCATTAATCTTACGTTGCGCATCATTCAACGCTAAATCTGCATTTGCATCAGAATTCAACGTAACCATTACAACTGATAAACTTTCGTAAGATTTCGATTCTACTTTCTTTACATTTTCTAAGGCTGCAACCGCATCCTCTATCTTTTTGGTTACAGAATTTTCAACTTCGTTTGGAGAAGCTCCAGGATAAACCGTTGAAATCGTAACAACATTCGTTTCAAATTTTGGGATTAATTCGTATCCCATTTGCGTATAACTAAACAATCCTCCCAAAGTCAAAATCGTGAATAACACGATAATCATTGTGGGACGTTTAATTGATATTTCTGCTATTTTCATGGAAATCTATCTTACTTTACAACTTTTACTTTCGTTCCATCTTTCAGATTAATCTGACCACTTGTCACGATTTCAGCTCCATCTTTAATTCCACTAATAATTTCAACTTCAGTTCCAACTGTTTTTCCAATCACAACTTTCGTTAATTTTGCTGTATTATTTTCAACCACGAAAACTTGTCCAGAACTAATTCCATTTACGAAAGCATTTGCTGGAACAACCAATACATTTTTACCTGCATTTACATCATCTTTTGTCGAGAATACTGCCGTTCCGTACATACCAGCTTTTAAACCAGAATTATTCGAAACTTGAATTTCTACTGGAAAGTTTAATGAAGCATCTGCTTTAGGCGCAATAAAAGAAATTCTCCCTGCAAATTCTTGATCTGGAAAAACACTAGCCAATACTTTGATTGTTTGTCCTACTTTCAAATTCACAACTTCAGCTTCTGTTACTGTAACTTGTAATTTTAGTTTTGATACATTTACAATATCAAACATTTGAGAACCTGGCGCTACTACAGATCCTGGCTCTATGTAACGCTTGTTAATCACACCAGAAATAGTTGCTTTTACATTGGTATCACGAACACGTAAATTTTGTGCAGAAACCGCTGCTCTTGCATTTTTTAATTGCAAACGCGAATTATCTAATTGTTGCTTTGTTACTCCTCCAGTTTTGTACGCATTTTCGTAACGTTGATTATCTATAATCGCATTTTGAAGATTATTTTGTGCTTGAGTTACATCAACCTCAATTGCATCTTTTTTAATCGTCGCCAATGTTTGTCCAACAGAAACATAACTACCTTCATCTACCAATACACGAACAATTCTTCCTGAAATTTCTGAAGGAAAACTCATTTCCTGAAATGGCGCAAACGTTCCGTTTGACGTATAATCTGTATTTAAGCTTTCGTATTTTGCTTTAATTGTATTTACCACAACCTCATCGTTACTAGCATTTACAATCGCAACTTCCTCTTCTTGCTTCGCTTTGTTATTTTTGATGATGTAAACTGCTCCACCAATCAAGCCAGCAGCAATTAATATATAAAGTAAAGTTTTTACTGATTTCATAAATCGGTTCTATTATTGAATTAATATTTTTAAATCTCCTTTTGCTTTGATTAATGCGATTTCGGCAATTTTATATTCTAACAAAGCATTTGAGTAATTATTTCTAGCATCTGTCAACGCATTTTCAGCGTCTAAAATTTCTGTCAAATTAGCTAAACCTTGTTGGTAATTATTTTGTGTATTTGATAAAACTTTCTCTGCCAAACTCACATTTTCTTCTTGAATATCGACACTTTTTAACGCATTTTCTATTTGCGCTTTTGCATTTTGATATTCCAAACTCAAACCAAGTTTTGTGTCATTCATTTGTTCTTCGATATCCAACAAATCAATTTCTGCTTGATTAATTTTTGCTTTTGTAGCTCCTCCAGAAAAAATCGGAACTTTTACACTCAAGCCAATCGAAGCTAAATCTGACCATGTATAAGTTTTTGAAGTAATAAATTTTTCACCAAAACCTTGCAATCCATAATTACCAGCCAAACCAACAGTTGGATAAAGATTTGCACGTTCAGCTTCTTTTGCAAAACCTAACAATTCTTTTTGTTTTGACAATACTTTAAATTCTGTTCTATTTTCTACATTAATTTGATCTTCTAACAAAACTAAATTCGGTGTGATTGTTTCTTCTGTCAACGTAATTGGCTGTTCTATTGGATAACCCATATAAAATTTCAATGCATTCTTGTTAATTTCTACTGCATTTACCAATTGTTGGCGAGATGAAGATATGTTATTTAATTGTACAACTATTCGGTCTAAATCAATAGGCTTTGCCAATCCATTATCCACTAAACTTTTGATAACATTGCGAACTTTATTCGTGTTTTCGTAACTTTTATCAATTGTTTTTAATTTCTCTTCTTGAATAAAAACTTGATAATACGCATTCGCTACTCGCTCTATAATTTGTTCATCTGTTAAATCCGCATTAATTTGGTAAAATTCACGTGTAGATTTTGCTGCTTTAAGTCCTGTAAAAACACGCTGATCAAAAATATTTTGATTAACCGTAACTCCCAAACTCGAATTCCATGGTTGTCCCATTTTAATGATAGTTGTTTGCCCTCCCATTGTCAGTGCAGTTTCTTGCACAATTGGATTATACTGTAATCCTGCATTTGCACTAACCTGTGGCAAAGCTCCTGCTCTAGCTTCATCAATTTTATATTCTGCTTTTTTGATAGCCAAATTCGCACGTTTAGCATCAGCTTTATTTTCTAATGCAAAATTTACTGCATCTTTAAGTGCAATAATTTCTTGGGCATTAGCAGAACTCATCAACGCTACAATCGCTATAGAAAGTAATTGTTTTAACCTTTTCATTGATATATTAATTATTAAAAAGTGTATTGAGAATAATTTCTTTTCGATCAGAAAGAATACGTTTGAAATCTTCGTCGCTCAATTTCAAATCCAATTGAAGTAGCGGACGAATTGTAAATGGATAATTAACCAATGAAATCATGTTTAACAAAAACTGAAGTGGCTCCATCTTTTTAATCGTTCCTTTTTCCATTTCTTCCTCTAATCTTTCGTAAAAAACATTTACAACTACATCTAAATCATCTTTCATTAACTTAGAACACATTGTATTATTTTTATTCATTTCGGTAACGATGTAAGTTTCCAAATATGGATACTTGATTGATGTTGCAATAGAATCCTCTATAAATTCGCCAATCATTTCTTTGATATCACGATTTCTATCAAAAATAACACGCGATTTTTCATTACTTACTCGCGTAGCTTCTTCGTAAATAATACTAATTAAATTGTTTCGCGATCTGAAATAATAATTAATCAACGTTCTATTCACTTTCGCTTCATCAGCTATTTCATGCGTTGTTGCATGAAATCTACCTTCACCAAAAAACATTCTTTTCGCTGTTTCTTTGATCAATTCTTCTGTATCGTCTTTCATATCTGTGCGGCTTTTTTATTTTGACAAAATTGTCAAACAAAATTATTAATATATTTCGTTAATCCAAATAGTTAAACATTATTTTTAAAAAAATTGAAGAAAATCATAAAGATTACCGAACTGATTATCCGTAAATTTGCTTGATGAAAGAACAATATGATTTGATAATTGTAGGTGCTGGGCCAATTGGTTTGGCTTGTGCAATAGAAGCGAAAAGAAACAATCTTTCTTATTTAATTATTGAAAAAGGTGCTTTAACAAATAGTTTGTACAACTATCCTTTGTATATGACATTTTTTTCGACTGCCGAACGATTAGAAATTGGAGAAATTCCGTTCAATTGTATTGAGACAAAACCTGGTCGACAAGAGGCGTTAGAATATTATCGAAACATTCATAAATATTTCAAATTCAATCTAAATCTATACGAAGAAGTTGAAACGATTAATAAAGTTGAAACAAATCATTTCGAAGTTAAAACATCAAAAAATAACTATTCAACTAACAATATAGTCCTTGCAACTGGTTTTTATGACATTCCAAACTTAATGAATATTGAAGGTGAAAATTTGCCAAAAGTTCATCATTATTACAAGGAAGCTCACCCTTATTCTTTTCAGAACGTAGTGGTTGTTGGAGCGAATAATTCTTCTGTTGATGCAGCTTTAGAATGTTATCGAAAAGGTGCCAATGTAACAATGGTGATTCGTGGCGAAGGTTTTACGCATCGACTAAAATATTGGGTTCGTCCTGATATCGAAAATCGAATTGCAGAAGGAAGTATCAAAGCTTATTTCAACTCGAATATTACTTCTATTGACGAAAATCAAGTTCATATCAAAACACCAGAAGGTGATATTTCAATTGAAAATGATACCGTTTTAGCTTTAACTGGTTATCATCCAAATTTCAATTTTTTGGAGAACTGTGGAATAACTTTCAGTGATGATGAATTGAAAACGCCAACTTATAATCCCGAAACAATGGAAACAAATGTGGATGGTTTATATTTGGCAGGCGTTGTTTGTGGTGGTATGTTGACAAATATTTGGTTTATTGAAAATTCGCGCGTACATGCACAGCAAATTGTTGAGGCAATTTTAGCAAAAAATAATAAATAAAAGTTTCTGTATTAATCAGAACATAAAAATAAAAATAACATGAAAGACCTTTTCGGACAGGCAATTTTAGATTATCAAACCAATCATTCGCCCGAAGATCTCTATACCGAAACATCAATTTCTGAGTTGGATGTGATGCCAATTGATTATCTTTTTAGAGATTATGATGACATGCCAATTTTGGAGCAAAAAGCATTGGATTTATCAAAAGGAAAAATCTTAGATGTTGGTTGTGGAGCGGGTTCTCATTCACTTTATTTGCAAGAAAAAGGGTTGGATGTTTTAGCAATTGATATTTCTCCGAAAGCGATTGAAGCTTGTTTATTGAGAGGAATCAACAATGCAAAAGTTCAGAATTTCCTTGAAATCAATGAAGCTGAGAAATTTGATACGATTCTATTTTTGATGAACGGAACTGGGATTTTTCAGAATTTAGTTTTAATTAATGTTTTCTTGGATAAAATCAAAAATTTATTAACCGAAAATGGTCAAGTTTTGATTGATGGAACCGACATTATTTATATGTTTGATGAAGACGAAGATGGTGGAAAATGGATTCCAAGTAATGGAAATTACTACGGTGAATTAGATTTTACGGTTCATTATAAAGGCGAACAAGAAGAACCTATTCAATGGTTGTATTTGGATTTTGATACACTAAAAAATGCGTGCGAATATCATCAACTAAAATGTACAAAAATAAAAACCGAAGGAGATTCTTATTTAGCAAAAATTACTTTGTAAAATATCGTTTCGATAATAAAATACAAACTCATTAGTTCATTAGAATTAGTGAGTTTTTTTTTATTCTCAAACAAAATTGATAATGATATAAAGTTAATCAATAGTTGAACAATTAATTATCTTTTAAAAAATTCTTAAATTAGTGGAGATTAAACGCAATTTATGGAAGAACACTTGCCAAAACTCATTACCGATCTTGGATTAATTCTATGTGTAGGCGCTGTGACGACGCTTATTTTCAAACGCATCAACCAACCTCTTGTTTTAGGTTATATTATTGCTGGTTTTTTGGTTGGACCGCATTTCGAATATATTCCGTCCGTTGCAGAAGAACATAATGTGGAGATTTGGGCGAAGATTGGTGTTATATTTTTGCTTTTTAGTCTTGGTCTCGAATTTAGTTTCAAAAAATTACTCAATGTTGGTGGTTCTGCCTCCATCACTGCGATTGTCGAAATCATTTGTATTGTAACCGTTGGTTATTTTGTTGGTCGATTTATGAATTGGTCGACAATGGATAGTATTTTCCTCGGCGGTTTATTAGCAAGTTCCTCTACAACCATTATTATTAGAGCATTTGATGAATTAGGATTGAAACGAAAGAAATTCGCGAATGTCGTTTTCGGAATTTTAATTGTAGAAGATATTGTGGTCATTTTATTAATGGTTATGCTTTCTACTATGGCGGTTAGCCAGCATTTTAACGGAGCAGAAATGATTAATTCTTTCGTTAAATTAGGTTTCTTTTTAGCGGTTTGGTTTATTGGAGGAATCTTTATTATTCCAACTTTTCTACGTTCTATCAAAAATTATTTAGATGATGAAACCTTATTAATTATCTCAATTGGATTATGTCTTGGAATGGTTTACATTGCTGATAGCGCAGGTTTTTCGATAGAATTAGGTGCTTTTGTAATGGGTTCTATTTTAGCTGAAACTGTTTATGCCGAAAAAATTGAACATAATTTTCAATCTGTAAAAAATCTGTTCGCAACAATTTTCTTTATTTCTATTGGAATGATGATCGATCCCGTTTCGATGTATGAACACAAATGGGCAATTTTGATTGTGACCTTGTTGACGATTTTCGGAAAGTTAATTTTTACCACTTTAGGTGCTATAATTTCAGGACAACCACTAAAACAATCCGTTCAAGTAGGAATGAGTATGGCACAAATTGGTGAATTTGCTTTCATCGTTGCTGGTTTAGGACTTTCTCTTGGTGTAACAAGCGACTTCTTGTTTCCTGTTGCAGTCGGTGTTTCAGCAATTACAACATTTACAACACCTTATTTAATTAAATCATCGGACAAAGTTTATACTTTATTGGAAAAAATTCTTCCGCAAAAATTCATTCAAGGTGTTGAAAATTATTCATCTGATACACAACATATTCAAAACGAAAATAAATGGAATAAAATCATCAAACAAACGGTTTCAACAATTTTCATCAATGGAATAATCATTATCGCAATCACATTAATCATAAAAAGCTACGTTTTATTCTTATTAACCGATTGGTTTACCTATTTTGGCGCAAGTTTGGTCAGCCTTACATTGACATTTGTATTGTGTATTCCATTTATTTGGGCAATTATTGGAAATCGACCAAAAAGAGAAATTATCAGAGAATTTTGGGATGAGTCTAATTACAATCGCGCACCAATTATTGCAATTATCTCCATACGTTT
This sequence comes from Empedobacter sp. R132-2, assembly GCF_030324375.1. Lineage (NCBI taxonomy): Bacteria > Pseudomonadati > Bacteroidota > Flavobacteriia > Flavobacteriales > Weeksellaceae > Empedobacter > Empedobacter sp. R132-2. The sequence goes on along the minus strand of NZ_JACAGG010000048.1, from coordinate 2,158 downwards.
AACTATAGTTGTAGTTACTGTAATTTTTATTTATAATCAATTTTTTTCAAGCACAATTGCCTCAATTATTTTGGTTATTGTATTATTGATTACCATGTTTTTTCTTTCGAAATATTTCAATCAATTTTACAATTATATTCAAACAAAATTCATTTATAACTTAAATGAACGTGAAATTTTGACTAAAAAAATTGAAGAGAAAAAGAAACAAGATAAATTTCAATATACTTGGGATAACACTCATATTTCCGATATGATTGTTCCACAAAATGCGAATTTTATAGGTGTTACTTTGGGTGAATTGGATTGGCGAACAAAATTTCAGATCAATATTGCCTATATCAAACGTGGGGACCGAATCATTCAGACTCCAAATTCTGAATCAGTTTTATATCCTTTCGATAAAATTGGAATTATTGGAACGGATGAACATATTCAACGATTTGAGAAGTATTTGCAAATTATTGGTGAAACTCCTCCAGAAAATAATGATCTTAAAAATACAGATAATTTTACGTTGGATAAAGTAGTTATTCCGAATGATTTTTGTGTTTTGGAGCATAAATCGATTGGCTGGGTAAAAGATACGGCAAAAGGAATTGTGGTTTCGATAGAGCGCGATGGAAAAATGATTCACAATCCTGATCGAAATGTACCAATTGAATTGGGCGATTATTTGACAATTGTTGCCGATAAGAAAAACTTAAAAAACTTTATTCAAGAGTATCATTTAAAATAAAGCGAGTAATTTTGCAAGATGCAGCGTAAGATTATTCACATCGATATGGACGCTTTTTATGCTTCTGTTGAACAACGAGATTTCCCCGAATTAAGAGGGAAATGCATTGCTGTTGGCGGAAATGAAGAACGTGGTGTGATTGCTACCGCTAGTTACGAAGCTAGAAAATATGGCGTCGGCTCTGCAATGTCTTCTGTTGTTGCAAAACGCAAATGTCCACATTTGATATTTGTAAAACCTCGATTTCAAGTTTATAAAGAAGTTTCGAATCAAATTCGTGAAATATTTCTTGAATATACTGATTTGGTTGAACCTTTATCTTTGGATGAAGCTTTTTTGGATGTAACAATTAACCATAAAGACATCGAAATCGCCACAGATATTGCAAACGAAATCAAACAAAAAATAAAGGAACGAACAGATTTGACTGCTTCTGCAGGTGTTTCTTTCAATAAATTTTTAGCTAAAATTGCTTCGGATTATAACAAACCTGATGGACTTTATGTGATTACGCCTAAAATGTCTGAAAATTTTATTGATCAATTACCAATCAAAAAATTTCATGGAATTGGAAAAGTAACTGCCGAACGTATGCAAATGATGGGCATTCATACAGGTTTGGACTTGAAAAACCTAGAATTAGAAAAACTGTTACGGGAATTCGGGAAATCAGGTAAATACTATTACAATATTGTTAGAGGATTAGATTTTAGAGAGGTCAACCCTACTCGATTGCGAAAATCATCTGGTTCAGAAACAACTTTTAGCAAAGATTTAGAAACATTAGAAGAAATGCAAATTGCTTTATTTCCACTAATAGAAGATGTTTGGAACTTTTCTTTAAAAACATCAATTTATGGAAGAACAATTACTGTAAAAATAAAACACAATGATTTTTCGGTTACTACAAAAAGTAAATCAGCATCATTTCCAGTTAAAAATAGAGAACTTTTTGATCTTATTTGTTATGATTTATTAAGTGAAGGTTACTCCTTAGAAAAACCAGTTCGACTATTAGGTGTTGCTATCTCTAATTTATCCAATAATCAAAAAAAATTCGGAACTCAACTAGAAATTCCATTTAGAGAAACTATATAAAATCTTCAATATAATTTATCTTTAATAAGATATGACAAAATCAACTTTTACCATTGTTTATCAAACAAAAGTATGTTCTAATAAATTAATAAAATATGGTAAAACGAGGAACGGCAAACAACGTTATAAACGAGCTAATTATAAATTGTAATATTTTTTAAGTAAAAAAAACTAATATTTTAGATTTTTAAAAACATTATTATAACTTAAATCATATCCTAATTTTTGTATATTAGCATTAGAGTTGTAATCTTCCCCTTGTTAAGAACACTTAAAAGTAGAGTTTTTATTTAATATTATTGTATTATTATTTTGATTAAT
>NZ_JACAGG010000047.1:0-13076 GCF_030324375.1 Empedobacter sp. R132-2 | reverse complement strand
ACTCAAAGATAATTTGAGATCCGAAATTTACGCGCTTTTTTTACGCTTTCTTTTAACGTTTAGGACGCTAATGATATGCTATAATTAAAAATATTCCTTTTAAATTTGTGGTATGGGAGTAGCTGAATTATTACTAAAACGCAAACAAGAATTGATTGAAAAGAATAAAACTGAAGGTTTAGCTTTTCGAGAAGAATATAAATTGAAAGAAGGTGTAACCGAAACTGAAAGCGGATTATTGTACGAAATAATCACATTGGGCGAAGGAGTGAAGCCAACTTTATCCGATACAGTTTTGTGTCATTATCATGGAACAAATATCAAAGGTGAAGTTTTTGATAGTTCGGTTCAACGTAAGAAGCCAGCCGCTTTTCCTTTGGAAAATGTAATAAAAGGATGGGCGGAAGGAGTACAATTAATGCCAGTTGGAAGTAAATTTAGATTTGTTGTAAAACCAGAAATTGGTTATAAAGATCGCGAAATTTCAAAAGAATTAGGACCATATTCTACCATGATCTTTGAAGTAGAGTTGATGGGGATTTTATAAAATATTAAAAAACAAAAACCTCCAAATTTTGGAGGTTTTTTTATGCTTAATTTTTTGCGTTATTGCGACGTTTTTTCTTTAAACGATTCGTTTGAACTAATTGTTTATGTTTTGGATCTTTTAATTTATCCACTAAAACTTGTAAATGATTTTCTTCTTTTTTTGCCTTTTTAGCCATTTTTCTTGGTTTTAAATTTGATTTAAATTAATCATTATTCCTCAAGTAGTCAAACTTATTTATTTAATTATAAAATATTTAACGTTTATTTTTTAGGTTTGTCACTCATATAAAAAATGATTTTTCCGCCATTAACAATATCAAAATGATTCAAATTAAAAGATGAAAAACTCTTTCCGTTCAACTCTATTTTATGGATGTAAACATTCTTCTTCGATTGATTTTTCACTTCAATTTCAAATTGTTTTCCATTCTCTAAATTCAATATAGCATGATCTACCAAAGGACTCCCAATTGCGTAATCTGTCGATCCTTGCTGAACAGGATAAAAACCTAAAGCACTAAAAATATACCATGCACTCATTTGTCCAGTATCATCATTTCCACCCAAACCATCAGGCGTTGGCTTGTATTGCATATCCAAAATCATTCTGATTTTTTCTTGTGTTTTCCACGCTTGTCCCGCCCAATTATACAAATACGCAACATGGTGTGCCGGCTCATTTCCATGAACATAACCTCCAATTATTCCTTCACGCGTAATGTCTTCTGTTTCCGCAAAATATTCGTCAGGCAAATGCATCGTAAATAATTTGTCCAATTTTGCTCCAAACTTCTTTTTTCCACCCATTGCTTCAATTAATCCATTTGGATTTTGAGGAACAAAAAAGCTAAAATTCCACGAATTTCCTTCAATAAAACCTTGTCCATGTGTATTCAATGGATCAAATTCTTTCTTGAAACTTCCATCCGCTAATCGAGGACGCATAAATCCAATCGAAGTATCATAATTATTTTTCCAATTCTCAGAACGCTTCATAAATGTTTCATATACATCCATTCGATTCAATTTTTTTGCAGCTTGCGCAATCGACCAATCATCGAAAGCATATTCTAACGTATTCGAAATTGATGTACCATTTTTCTCAGCTGGAATATAACCTTTGTCGATATAATCGCCAATTCCTTCATAATCACGTTTATTTGCCGTAACAATACACGCGTCCAAAGCAGCATTTGCATCTTCGTTATAAACACCTTTTACAATCGCATCTGCAACAACTGTAACAGAATGATAGCCGCTCATACACCAGTTTTCGTTGGCATAATGCGACCAAATTGGCAACATTTTTATTGGATTTTGCTCATAATGTTTCATCATCGATTTTACCATGTCATTGTTGCGTTTTGGTTGAATGATATTGAACAACGGATGCAGTGCACGATAGGTATCCCAAAGTGAAAAAGTGGTGTAATTTGTAAAATCTTTGGCTTGATGAATTTCTTGATCCAAACCTTTGTACTGCCCATTCACATCCATATAAGTTGTCGGATTGATGAAGGTATGATACATCGCTGTATAGAAATTTATTTTATCATTTTCTGAAGCTTTAATCTGAATTCGATTCAATTCCTTGTTCCAATTTTCTTTTGCTTCGTTACGCACTTGTTCAAAATTCCAATGTGGAATTTCTGTTGTCAGATTTTCTAACGCATTGGTTTGACTGACTGGAGAAATCGCAAATTTGATTTTTACTTTTTCATCTTTTTCTGTATCAAAATCGAAATACATTTTGATCTTTTTTCCTTCGATTAATGGAAAATTCTGAGTTTCGTTCCATTTACGCCAAAAACCTTTGTAATCAACTTGTCCGTCTTCATTTTTCTGTCCATAATTTTTAAATGGTTTTGAAAAAGTCATCGCAAAATAAACCGTTCTATTTCTTGCCCAACCTCGTGTTTGTCTATAACCCGTAATCAATGTGTCATTCACCACGCGAACATACGTCCATGTATTTTTGTCATCATAATTATAAATTCCAGCATTCAAATCCAAAATAATATGCGAATCAATCGATTTTGGAAATGTATATTGATGAAAACCAACTCGAGTAGAAGCGGTCATTTCTGCCCAAATATTATAATCATCCAATTTGACTTTGTAATATCCAGTTTCGGCAGTTTCGTTTTGATGCGAAAATCGAGAACGATAACCGCTATCAGGATTTTGAGCAGTTCCGGGATTTAATTTTAATTTTCCAACGGTTGGCATAATTAAGAAATCACCCAAATCAGAATGTCCTGTTCCATTAAAATGTGTATGACTAAATCCAGTTATTGTTTTATCTTCAAAACGATAACCCGCACAATAATCATAAACTTTTGGATTGTATTTGTGGTTGATAGCATAAGGAATAGAATCTGTTTCTGGGCTTAATTGAACAGCGCCAAAAGGAACAGTTGCGCCAGGGAAAGTATGTCCCATTTTTTCTGTTCCAATCATGGGATTGACATATTTTACTAAATTCTGTTGCTGCGCAAAAGCAAGAGAATTGAGTGAAAGTAGAGCGATTACTAATTTTGTTTGCATCGATTTTTAAGTATTAATTTGAATAAAGTTAAACAAATCGAGCATAAAAAAAGGAAAGCTTTTTAACTTTCCTTTCGAATCTTTATTTTTTATAAAATCATTTCGGGAATTTCTCCTTCAATAATTAATTTTCCTTCAGTTGCATTTTTGATGTCTTCCACAGAAATTCCTGGTGCTCGCTCTAATAATTTGAAACCACCTTCTGGTAAAACTTCTAAAACAGCTAATTCAGTAACAATTTTTTTGACACATTTTATTCCTGTTAAAGGAAGTGTACATTCTTTTAGAAGTTTAGATTCTCCTGCTTTGTTCACATGTTGCATGGCTACAATAATATTATCAGCCGAAGCTACTAAATCCATTGCACCGCCCATTCCTTTTACCATTTTTCCAGGAATTTTCCAGTTGGCAATGTCTCCATTCTCCGAAACTTCCATTGCGCCAAGAATTGTTAAATTGATTTTTCGTGCGCGAATCATTCCGAAACTCATCGTCGAATCAAAGAAAGCTGATCCGGGCAAAGTGGTGATTGTTTGTTTACCAGCATTAATAAAATCAGGATCTTCTTCACCATCGATAGGGAAAGGTCCCATTCCTAATAATCCATTTTCTGATTGTAAAACAACATTTACATTTTCGGGAATATAATTAGCAACCAATGTCGGAATTCCGATACCTAAATTCACATAAAATCCGTCTTGTACTTCTTTTGCAATACGTTTTGCAATACCATTTTTATCTAACATTTTCTTTTATGATTTAGGTTGAACAGTTCTATTTTCGATACGTTTCTCGTATTTCGCACCTTGAATAATTCGATTGACATAAACGCCAGGCGTATGAATTTGATTTGGATCTAATTCTCCAATTTCTACCAATTCTTCCACTTCGGCAATCGTAATTTTTCCACACATAGCAGCTGGATGATTGAAATTTGCTGTTGCACCACGGAAAACTAAATTCCCCGCTGTATCACCTTTCCACGCTTTTACAATTGCAAAATCAGGCTCGAAAGCATATTCTAACAAATATTCTTTTTCGATTCCGTGAAAGGTAAATTTTCTGATTTCTTTTCCTTCAGCGACTTCAGTTCCAACTCCAGCAGGCGTAAAAATTGCAGGCATTCCATAACCAGCAGCCATTAAGCGAGTAGCTAAAGTTCCTTGCGGAATCAATTCAACCTCTAATTCACCTGAAAGCATTTGACGTTCAAATTCTGCATTTTCTCCAACATAAGAAGAAATCATTTTTTTGATTTGTCGTCCTTGTAATAATAATCCTAAACCAAAATCGTCTACACCTGCATTGTTACTAATACACGTAAGGTTATTGATTTTCTTGTCTACCAATCCTTGAATCAAGTTTTCAGGAATTCCAGAAAGTCCAAAGCCTCCAACAGCAAGCGTCATTCCGCTTTCTACGCCTTGTAGCGCTTCTTCGATGCTGTTTACTTTTTTGTTTATCATTTTTGTTGTGTTTGATCAAATATAATTCTAATGTTAAAGATAAATAAAAACCATTCATATTTCAATTAACCTACAAAAATCTTAGGTTAACCTCTTAAATTTAGATAACAAAATATCGATATATACTTTTGTTTAGAAGATTATATGAGGACATGATAAAGTTGTGCAAGGCTGAGAATCGAAATTTATTTGAAAATAAATTTATTAGGATAAATGCTTTAAATGATACAAATCCGATTTTGGATTTTGCTTTTATTGATGATGTTGCGTTAAGCGGAATGGGTACTTATCAAAAAGTAATTAAAGAAAGTGGTTATATTATTTTAATGCCTTTATTGAATAATATTCGCTTGAATATGAATGGTTTTAATTGGAAAATTGAAGTCAATCAATCATTTGTTTATTACTTAGAAAAAGGAACTATAATAGAAATAGAAGGCGATTTGAGCCACGATTTTTCTTATTTCTATGCGTTATTCATCGTAAAAGAAAAACAGCAAATTGCTAAAATGATTGTTCCAATTGATTTGGATAGAGAGAATCGTTTAGAGAAAATAATCCGACATGATTTGTTTAATGTTTTTTTAGGAAAATTTGACTTGAGAAAAGAATCTGAATTACCATTCAAAAGAAACGAAAGAAGTTGGTTAATCATTTCTTTGACAGGTATTTTTGAAGTTCACAATCGTTTAATAGAATCAAGAGATTTATTACAAATAAGATCTGATGAGAATGTTGAATTTGAATCGTTGAGCGAAAATTCTTTGTTAATGGTAATTGATTACTAATGTTAAAAATACTTAACAAAATGGAAAGAAAAGATTTTATAAAAAATAGTTTAGGATTATTAGGAGCAAGTTTAATTGTTCCAAAAGTGTTGATGAGTTGCAAAGATTCTACTGTTGTAAATGATTGTGAAGTATGGGCCTCTGAAACAGAAGGTCCATTTCCTACAAAAAAGCCAGAAGATTTTTTATCAAAAAATATAAAAGGCGATCGAACAGGAGTAGAGGCGACAATCAAAATTAATGTAACCAATGTTGATGAAAGCTGTCAACCTTTAATAGGCGCGATTGTTGATATTTGGCATTGTGATAAAGATGGAAATTATTCGCAATATGGCGGAATACGAATGCAACCAACCGATTATAAATCGTATAAATTTTTGAGAGGTAGACAAGTAACCGATGAAAATGGAAATGTTGAATTTAATTCTATTTTCCCAGGTTGGTACGAAAGTCGCGCAACGCATATCCATGTTCATATTTACGATCAAAAAGGAAAATCATTAAAAGTGACTCAAATCGCTTTTCCAGAAGGTGAAAATTCTGTTGTAGAAATTGTAAATTCAGCCAAAGAATATGGTTATACAAAAGGTTTGAATGGCTATACGTACAATGAGAATGACAATGTTTTTACAGATGATACAGACGGAAATCAATTGGCAAAAGTGAGCGGAAGTTTAGAAAAAGGATATACAATTGAGGCAGATATTGTAATTTCTACAGAAAATATAGAGAAAGCAAAAGAGCCGACGGGCGGAGGGCCAGGAATTCCTCCACCTCCAGATGGAATGCCTCCTTTTGATAGAAAACCAAAAGATGAAAACAATTAAAAAAGTTCAGTTTGCTTATCGTTTAGTGATTGATGCTTCGACAACGTCAATTTGGGAGAAATATGTTTTTCATGCGACGTACAAAGAGTATTATTTGCAAGAGCAACTTTTTCAACAAGAAATGCATAAAGTAGAAACTTTTCGAGAATTGTTGCGCCAAAATAAAAAAGCAGAGCAATTGCATTATTTGGTAGGAATGGCGACTATTCCGTATATCGAACAATTGGAAGGAAATTTGTATCAAATCACAGATAATTTGAACAAAATCTACCTTAATTTTGTAGATTTCGAGTTGGATGTTATAAATTCTTCTAATCAAAATCACGCAAATCACAAGGTTGCGCTTACGTTTTATACCAAATAATATTTTTATTTTGGAGAGGTTAACAATCATTATTTAATTTCTTTGGATGAAGAGTTAAATGAAAATATAAAAACGTTGATGATTCCAAATAGACAACATTTTTCTATTGTTTCAATTGAATTACAAGATGAATAAAGTAAAAATTACAAAGAGAGAAATCGTTATTTTCAGTATAGTTTCAATTATTTTTCTGTTGATTCCATTTATTGCTGCGCCAAATTTTTCGAGCGATCAATCTATTTTCAAAACAGGTTTTTTCAAGCGAATGCTTTTCGAAAATATCTTGTTGTTAATGTTCTTTTTGGTGAATTATTTTGTGTTAATTCCAAAATTATATTTTCAGAAACGTTATTTTTTCTACATCATTGTTCTTATCATTTTCTTTTTTGTGGTGTACAAATTTCCAGAATTTGCGTTTCATTTTAACAAAGTTCCACCAAAAGCTCCGCCTTTTGATCGTTTTGAACCTCGAAAACCGCCACGTGATTTTATGATGTGGAGTCCGAAAATTATTATGTTTTCGATGATGGCGATTGTTTCGCTTTTTATTCGTCAAAATAAACGTTTTCAGGAAATGAAAAATGAGAAACAATTGTCGGAAATTGCTTATTTAAGAGCGCAAATTAATCCTCATTTTTTGTTCAATACGTTGAATAATATTTATGCTTTAACGCTTCAAAAGTCAGATTCTGCTTCGGATGCGGTGATGAAATTATCCAAAATGATGCGATTTGTAGTTTCAGATTCTTCCAAAGATTTTGTGCCTTTGCAACAAGATTTAGATTATATAAAGAATTATATTGAGTTGCAAAAATTGAGATTAACGAACAAAGAATCTGTTATTTTTGAGGTCGAAGGAAATTCTGCAGATTTAAGAATTTCGCCATTAATTTTAATTAATTTTATCGAAAATGCATTTAAATATGGTGTGATTGATGAAGCTTCGGAACCTGTCATTATTTCGATAAAAGTTGAGCAACAAACACTATTTTTGAACGTAGAAAATACCATTTCGAAAGAGGTAACTCCTGAAACTGAAAAAAGTGAAATTGGTTTGAAGAATACGAAAAAGAGGTTAGATTATTTTTATACAAATCATTATAAATTAACTATTCATAATGATTTATCTAAATTTATTGTTGAACTAAAAATTTTCTTGAATGATTAAAGTAATTGCGATAGATGACGAGCCTTTAGCATTAATGGTAATCGAAAATTATTGTTCGAGAAATGAACATGTCGAGTTAGTGAAAACATTCTCAAATTTGAAAGATGCACAGAAATATATCAATCAATTTCCAATCGATTTGATGTTTTTGGATATTCAGATTTCGCGTACGAATGGAATGGAATTTTACAAAAATTTAGAAAAGAAAATTCCTGTTATTTTTACTACGGCTTTTGCAGAATATGCGGTTGATGGTTTTAATGTTGCGGCGATAGATTATTTGTTGAAACCGATAGATTACGATAGATTTGAAGAAGCAGTGAATAAAGCAGTGTTGATTTTGGTGGATAAAAAACTGAATGAAGACAAAGATTTTTTGACGATTAGAGCCGATTATAAATTGAATAAAATTGCCTACGATGAAATTGATTTTATTGAAGGTTTGGACGATTATGTAAAAATTCATCTCGCAAACGGAAAACGAATTACTGCTCGAATATCGATGAAATCTATCTTAGAAAAACTGCCCGATCAACTTTTTGTCCGAGTTCATCGATCTTATATCGTTTCGATAAAAAAAGTGAAATCAATTCAAAATAAAGTCTTATATTTGAAAGACGAAGAAATTCCGATTGGTGAAACGTATAAAAATGTCATTCTAGAATTTTTCAAAATTTAAGAGGTTAAGAAAATGGAAAAAAAAGTGATTAGTCGATTTATCGTAAACATTTTTTTTTCCAATTTTTTTTTAATTCTACTTTCTATCGTGCTCAATATAGAGACGAATATCAAAATTGGTTTACCGTTTAATTCAATTGCGTATTACGCTTTTATTAGCACCATTACCGTATTGTTTTATTTGTATGCCTACAGAATTCCAAAATCTTTAAAATCATCAAGTAATCCAAGAACTCAGTTTTACATTACTCATCGTAAATCTGTTTGTATTTATACCGCTATTTTAGCCGTAATCGCTTTAGTTTCTGGAATTATTTTAGCACTAAATTGTTTACCGAATTACGAAATATTAACTTGGAAATGGTTGGCTGTTTTATTTTTTACGACAGTTTTATCCTTTGGTTATTATGATTTAAAATTAGGAATTTCATTACGTAAAACGATGTTGTTAAAACCATTTTTAATTGGCTGGACTTGGGCGATTACAACCGTTTTTTTACCTGTTTTATTTTTGATGTTGAAGAATGAAACGCATTATGTCATTGATGCAAAATTCTATTTTCTATTTTCTCAAACCTTTATGTATTGCGTTGTGAATGCGATTTTGTTTGATTTGAAAGATTATGAAGATGATAGCAACCGAAATTTAAAAACCTTTGTTGTAAAATATGGTTATCATTTTACGTTAAACCGCATTATTTTACCCTTAATATTTCTAGGATTTTTGAGTTTTGTAATCTTCGGAATATGTTATGGATTACCACTTCACCGCATATTGTTTATGTTAATTCCGATTGTTTTTTTAGCTATTTTCGCCTTTAAACTCAATCGTCCAAAAGCCATTTTATATTATTTAATTGCGATTGATGGAATGATTTTGTTGAAAGCAATTTGTGGAATTTTAAGCGTAATTTTATTCGAATAATGAATTACAATTTTATTGCGCCATATTATCATTCGTTGAGCCAGTTGATTTTTTTAAATCGTCAACATCAAGCTCATTTTGTGATTTTAAAATATTTGAAAAAGAATGATAAAATCTTGTTGGTTGGAGGAGGAGCGGGAAAATTTATCGCTGAAATAGAAAAGTTAAATCTAAAATTGGATATAGATTATGTTGATTTTTCTTCGAAAATGATTGATTTAGCGAAAATAGAAAAAACGTCGAATTTAAATATAAATTTTATTGTTGCGGATATTTTTGATTTCGAAACGGATAAAAAATATGATGTGGTGATGACTACTTTTTTGTTTGATCATTTTAATCAATCCAAAGCAGAAGAATTATTTAGTCAATTAAATTCGTATTTGAAAGTAGGAGGTTTGTGGTTTTATGTTGATTTTGTACAAAATCAGAAAGGTTGGCAAAAAAGTGTGACGAATGTGATGTTGAGCTTTTTTAGAATTGTTATTGGTTTGGATATTTCTCAATTGCCTAAAATGTATCAAAGTTTTCTACCCAATTTTAAAATCGTCGAACACAAATTCTTTTTCAAGAAATATATAGAAAGTATCGTTTATCAAAAGAAATAAAAAAAGCGATTCAATTTATTGAATCGCTTTTATTTTACATATAATCGGTGTCTAATTTACCTTTTTTGAACTGAATGATATTCATTTTATTCATTGCCCAAATGCATGGATACATTGGATCGAATTCCCATTTCTTAACTGCGAAATTAGGACGTCCGCCAAATTTATGGTGATTGTTATGTAAACATTCTCCCCACATTAACCAGTCAATCGGCATCAAGTTTGTCGAAGTATCTCCAACATCGTAATTACGGTAACCTAATTTGTGTGAAAACCAGTTGATGATTACACCATGTAGTGGGCTCATCAAAACTTGCATCGGAATGAATACAAAATACGTCCAAAGTGGAGCGTCAACAGCAACATAAATTAATATGTAAATGATTACCCAAGCTAAACGTACAGCATTATTTCCAGCAAATCTATCCCAAGAACGCCAAGAAGGAACACCTTTTTTGAATTTTTCTAAAACTTGTGTTTTATCGTGGTCAATTTCGTTGTAAACAATACGAGTTCTCCACATCATCGCAAAGAAATTTGGATCATATTGTGGCGAATGTGGATCCTTTTCTGTGTCTGCATACGCGTGGTGATGTCTGTGCATAACCCCGTATGTATAGGGACTTAGATAAGATGAACCTTGAAAAATCCACGCTAAAACGTGAAATATTTTTTCCCAAGCTCTTGACATCGTAAACATTGCATGTGATGCATATCGGTGATGAAAAAAAGTTTGGAAAAATAAAGAAGCATACCAATGTATAACAAAGATAATGATTACTGCTGTCATTACTAATTTTAAATTTTTACAAATATAATCGCTAGGATTGTGAATTCCACTAATTAAAATCATAGAACTCATAAAATTATTGATTATTTATAATGAAAAAATTTAATTTTTAATAGACTTTAATCAAATAAATTATCCATTTGTTAGTAAGGTTTTTACGTGTAAATATTTAATACTAAATGCATTGATTAAATAAATGTTAAAGTTACACACCTAAATAAGCAATTATTTCTCTTGCAATTGCTGCACCAGCTCTATTTGCACCCATTGAATGGGCAAGCCTTCTCTCACACGTTTATCTACAATTGCTACGGCTTCTTGCCCTAATTCTTCGGTGAATTTGTTATCTCTAAAATCGAGTGATCTTCTTTTTACCTATGTTGCATCGGTAGCTTTTGAGATTTCGTCTAATAATTGAACGACTTCCAATCACAACGATATCAACTTTGTAAAATAGTTCTGAATGATTCATTTTATAAAGCTAATTAAAAGTATTTGTAAAGTCATGTGAAGAAATCGTTTTATTTGGTTTTCTTCTGAATGCGATATGTAAATAGTGAAACTTTACATCCCCAAAGTTTTAGAATTTGAATTGCTTGTAAATGATTATCTTTTTCTTTTACAATTAATTGATCGGTAAATGAAGATATAAATTGAGCCCAATAATTGTGTTTAGCATCATTCAATAAAAAGTAGAAACCAGCATCTCCAAATTGTTTTCCGCTCGAATCTAAAATCAATTCATTCTCATGACTGACTCTAGGACTCATAATAACTGTTGCATTGCCTTTTGGTAAAGGAAAAACAGCTTTGATACAGGTTTTGCCAGAAGGAAGTGTACACGTCCCGTAAATTCCCGAATAAATAACTTTACCCGAAGTTTTGAATTTTCTCAACCAAATGGTATAAATAATTTCGTTGTTTTGCGGATGATTTAGTGTGATAATTTCACTTACTAAATCTTCAGATTGCGCGATATTTTTTGTCGGAATATTTAATTGATTAATTCGCTGACTAAATAATCGGTTGACCAAATAACCAAAAAATGAAAAATAAGGATTCCATTTTACATTGAATTCTAAATCATAATTTGCTGTAGATTCATAAAAATCGATCACTTTTTTTGGTAGAATTTCAAGTTGATTATCAGTGAAATTCAATTCATGAATAGATCTTAATAATCCTTTTGAAGTTGAATTTCGAGTGACAATTAAATTTTCATTTTTTGCTAATTGATAAATAAACTCTTCGCCAATTCCGTTCAATTCTCCGAAAGGAGCAATCAACCACGGATAATCTGTAGGATTAATTTTTCTTCCCCAAAGAATCACCCATTGTTGCGTAAACCAATCCTGAAATTTTTGCATTGTAAAAGCTAAATTCATCTAAATATTTTCTTTTTTTGGAAGAAAAGATTCGCAATTATTCCATTGTCCATGTTCAGAAATTGGTTTAAACCGGAGAGTTGTAAATTCAAAATGAAAATCCTTTCGATTACGCTCTTTCATTGCGTTAGCGTGTCTTTTTGGATCAGATATTTTGCTATGTCCATTTACCATATTTGTCATTTCTAATTGAGATTTCCAGATCGAAAATGTCGAAATAATATTGGGATATCGAATAGAAGCCAAAGAAAGTGTTGTGCCTTTGTGATCACGAACTAATTTCTCGACTAGTCTTCCCCAGCGCAGAAAACGAGGAATTTCTGTGTATTTCATTCGCGCAATTGTTACCGCAACAACAGGCTCATTTGTCATATTTACCTCGATATTTTTTGTCGGAATTTGAAAACCAGAAATATTTCCCCATTGTCTCAAAAAATCTAATCGAACATGCCAGCCTTTCGTCAAAAGTTTTCCGTATGAATTGGATTTTAGAAAATTTTCGAGTGATTTTTCATCTTCCCATTGTGCAAATACAATAATAGTTTGATTGAAAATCCTTGTTTTCGAAAAAATGGGCGAACCTAATTTCATTGTGGACATCGTTTCGGAATGTTTCAAACCATTTATTTTATTTGTTTTCAAAGGAAAAAACATCAATTTAAAAGCTTGAAAATAGCTAAGCTTTGCGATATGATACGAGAAAATATTCATCTATGCAAAATACTATTTTAAAAATGAAAAGATGAAGTTGTCATTAAATATTTTGAAAGGAATTTCAAGAAAATTAAATATCAATATATAATGTTCTCTTTACTTAGTTGAGGTAGTTTTCATATTTAATCACTGTTTATAAAAAGATGAAATAATTAGAAACTTCTAATTTGATTGACAATAATTTGTACTGTGGATATCCCCCTGAATTTTCCAGTGTAAGTTAAGCTACATTTTTTAAAAATTGTAAATTATTATTAAACTCAAAAA
>NZ_JACAGG010000046.1:0-14935 GCF_030324375.1 Empedobacter sp. R132-2 | reverse complement strand
ATTAATCAAAATAATAATACAATAATATTAAATAAAAACTCTACTTTTAAGTGTTCTTAACAAGGGGAAGATTACAGATGCTGCCCCCAAACAATCCCACTAATCATCAACAATAAAAAGTAAAATATCTTTTTCATACGTCTTTCGTCAACTATTTTTAGAATAACGCAATTTACTTTAGAATATTCTATCAACCATAATGTTTCTAATTTTCGTGAGATAAACTATCTTTGCAACCTGAAAATTTGATTAAGATGTCTTTAGAACAAGAAATAAATAAAAGAAAAACCTTTGGAATTATCGCCCATCCCGATGCTGGTAAAACAACTTTAACAGAGAAGTTATTACTTTTTGGAGGCGCAATTCAAGAAGCTGGTGCCGTAAAAAGTAACAAAATTAAAAAAGGAGCAACTTCCGATTTTATGGAAATTGAACGCCAACGTGGTATTTCGGTTGCTACTTCAGTTTTAGCATTCGAATATAAAGGAAAAAAGATTAATATCTTAGATACGCCTGGTCACAAGGATTTCGCCGAAGACACTTTCCGTACACTAACTGCCGTAGATTCTGCGATTGTGGTAATCGACGTTGCAAAAGGGGTTGAGGAACAAACAATCAAATTGGTAGAAGTTTGTCGTATGCGCAAAATTCCGATGTTGGTTTTCATTAACAAAATGGACCGCGAAGGAAAAGATGCGTTTGATTTAATGGACGAAGTAGAACAAAAACTAGACTTACAAGTTACACCACTTTCTTGGCCGATTGGTATTGGAGCAACTTTCAAAGGAATTTATAATATTTGGGAGAAAAACATCAATATTTTTTCTGGAGATAATAAACAAAAAATTTCTGAAACAACGAAAGTTGAGGATTTATCAAGTCCAGATTTAGACACATTAATTGGAACAACTTACGCCGAAAATCTTCGTAATGAGATTGATTTAATTGACGGAGTTTATCCAGAATTTGATATGCAAGAATATATGGACGGAAATTTACAACCTGTATTTTTCGGTTCTGCTCTTAATAATTTTGGTGTTCGCGAATTGTTAGACGCTTTCGTTGATATTGCACCAACTCCACAATCTAAAGAAACAGATTTGAGAATTGTCGAACCTTATGAAAATAAATTTTCTGGCTTCGTGTTCAAAATTCATGCGAATATGGATCCGAAACACCGCGACCGTTTAGCCTTTATCAAAATCGTTTCTGGTAAATTTGAACGTAATACCAACTATTTCCACGTTCGCCAAGGTAAAAACATGAAATTCGCTGCGCCAAATGCTTTCTTTGCTGATAAAAAAGAAGTGGTTGATGAATCGTTTGCGGGTGATATCGTTGGTTTACACGATACAGGAAACTTTAGAATTGGTGATACGTTGACAGAAGGTGAAAAATTTTCTTTCAAAGGAATTCCAGCTTTCTCCCCAGAACATTTCCGTTACATCAACAATGCTGATCCAATGAAAGCAAAACAATTGGAAAAAGGAATTGATCAATTAATGGACGAAGGTGTTGCGCAGTTATTTACATTAGAAATGAATAATCGTAAAGTTATCGGAACCGTTGGTGCACTGCAATATGAGGTTATCCAATATCGTTTGGAGCACGAATATGGTGCAAAAGCAACGTACGAACCTTTCTCTGTTCACAAAGCGTGTTGGGTAGAAGTTGAAGATGAAAAATCAGAAGAATTCTTAGAATTCAAACGTGTTAAACAACGTTATTTAGCAAGAGATAAATTCAATCAATTGGTATTTTTAGCAGATTCTGCTTTTACAATTCAAATGACGCAAGATAAATTTCCGTCAGTGAAATTACATTTTGTAAGTGAGTTTTAAATTTTGGTCAGATAATTGAATTAACCAACTGAAATATTTTTTAGAAAAAATCTAAATGAAAAAGATCATATTAAGTTTAACATTGATTTCAGCGTTTGCAGTAAATTCAAAAGCACAAGATTTGAAATCAATTTTTGGAACATTAAAAAAAGAAGTCGAAAAAGTAAACACTCAAACGACAACACAAAATAATTCAACAGTAAAAGTTGATTCAATAAAAGTTGTAAATGGTTCAACAGAATCTAAAACAATTTCTGCAGAATCCTTAACAAAGTTAAATGGTTTATCTAACGCAACTGTTGCCTCTGGATTGAAAGAAGCTTTGTCATTAGGATTAACGGACGGAATAAAATCATTGGGTCAAAAGAATGGTTTTTATAATAATTCAGTTGCAAAAATCTTGATGCCAGAAGAATTACAAAATGTAGAAAAAACTTTGCGTTCTTTAGGAATGGGAAGTTTGGCGGATAAAGGAATCAAATTATTGAATTCTGCTGCTGAAGATGCTGTTTCTGAAGCTGCTCCTATTTTCGTAAACGCTGTGACATCAATGACAATTACAGATGCGAAAGATATTTTATTAGGAGGAAATAATTCGGCTACCAATTATTTAAAACTAAAAACAACATCTGATTTAACAAAGGCTTTTCAACCAAAAGTGGAAGCGTCTTTAGGTAAAGTTAGTGCGGATAAAGTTTGGAATAATTTGATTACAAAATACAATACGTTAACTGGAAATCAAATTGATCCAAACCTGAATGCTTATGTAACACAACAAACAATAAATGGTGTGTTTAACATGGTTGCAGAAAAAGAAGAAGGAATTCGCGGGAATAAAGCTTTGCGTACAACATCGTTGTTACAACAGGTTTTCGGAGCGCAAGATAGTAAGAAGTAAAATACTTCTATTCAATCAAAAAAACTCGTTACAATTTGTAACGAGTCTTTTAGATGATAATTACTCTATAAAATAAGACCAAGGTATATCAAATCTTCCTCGTCTTTCTGCTACTTTAAGCTTTTCTCCTTCAAAACTTGAGTAATACTTTTTATAATCTACTTTTATCTCTTTTTCTATAAATGTATTGTTCCAATCTTCAATTATTAAATAATAACTACTACCTCCTTTACTATTTTTCTTAATTTTTTTCAAAATCTGAGTTTCATAAATTTGAGGAGTAGATTGATCATACTTACAATTAATGAATATAACAGAATAAATAGAAAATACTTCAATTAATATTATGATAAAAACATTATAAACAAAATTTTTCTTGTTGTAAATCAATATTTTAAATTGATTAAAATAATAGATTATTAAGATTAATAACGCTATAACACTCGAAGGAACCCATACATTTTTATAATCTAAGACATTGTAATCCATAGCAGTTCTAATGATTAATCCAAAACAAGATAACATAAAACCTATAGAAATTGTTGGAAGATTTGGTCTAATTTCAGGCTCAATTGAGATCAAACCTCGATAATATCTAACTAAAATGATGCAAAAAATAGGATAAACAAAAGATAAATAAATTAAAATTTCATTAAAAAACTGAAAAACTAATGTACTCAAACCTAAAATGCATCCAATAATATTAATTAATAAAGCCGTTCTTTTCAACGACTTTAAATCAGTAAATTTTTGTTCAATAATAACTAAATCTAAAAAATTCATAAAATCTAAAAATCCGCTCAATGAGCGGATTTTCTATTTGTAATAAAATATATCATTTCCTATTAAGCTTCACAAGAAGAACAAGAAACTAAGTTTGCAACTAATTCCTTAGAAACTGATTGTGAACGCTGATAGTACAATGTTTTTACACCTAATTGCCAAGCTTCGATCATCAAACGGTTAACTTCTTTCACAGGTAAATCTGGTGGAATATTTAGGTTTAATGACTGCGATTGATCTACATATTTTTGACGAATCGCTGCTTGTTGAACAATTTCTAATTGAGAAATTTCTTTGAATGTTTTGAACACATCTTTTTCCTCTTTTGTCAATTGTTCTAAATGTTGCACAGAGCCACCATTCAACATGATTTCGCGCCAAATATCTTCGTTATCGATTCCTTTTTCTTGTAATAATTTAGTCAAATATTTATTCTTACGCATAAAGTTTCCTTTCGATAAACCTGCTTTGTAATAATTTGAAGCAAACGGCTCAATTCCTGGAGAAGTTTGTCCTAAAATCGCAGAAGAAGACGTAGTTGGTGCAATTGCACAAGTTGTTGTATTACGACGTCCGTAGCCTTTTAAAACCTCTGGTTCACCATAAATACGAGCTAATTCTTCCGAAGCTTTATCTGCTTTAGATTGAATATGCTTGAAAATTTCTGTTGTACGTAATTTCGCTTCCATTCCTTCAAAAGGAATCATGTTGCGTTGTAAGTAAGAGTGCCACCCTAATACACCTAAACCTAATGCACGGTGACGTTTTGCAAAACGATTAGCTGATGCTAAATAATGATTTCCTTCTGTTTTTTCGATGAATTCTTGTAAAACTGCATCTAAAAAGAAAATTGCTAAACGTACTGCCTCAGTATCTTTCCATTCATCGTATAGCTCTAAGTTCATAGAAGATAAACAACAAATAAATGATTCATCAGCAGATGAAGGCAACATAATTTCTGAACAAAGATTAGAAGCATTAATTGACATTCCTAAATCTTTGTAAACCTGTGGTTTATTTTTATTTACGTTATCTGTAAAGAATAAATATGGTAATCCTTTTTCTTGACGTGATTCTAAAACTTTCGCCCAAATTTGACGTTTATCCGCATCTCCATCAATCATTTCTTGCATCCAATAATCTGGCACACAAACACCATAAAATAAATTCTGAATTGAACTTCCTATCGATTTAATTTTCAAAAATTCTTCGATATCATCATGATCAATATCCAAATAAGCCGCAAAAGCTCCACGACGTGTAGAACCTTGAGAAACCACATTCATCGCAGAATTGAACAATTCCATAAACGAAACAGCACCACTACTCTTTCCGTTATCTGTAATCGCCGCTCCACGCTCACGCAATTCACCAAAATAACCAGAAGTACCACCACCGATTTTAGTTTGCATAATAACTTCTCCTAATTTATGCGTAATTCCTTCAATACTATCTGGAATATGAACATTGAAACAAGAAATTGGTAAACCACGCTCTGTTCCCATATTTGCCCAAATTGGAGATGATAAACTCATCCAACCTCTTTCTATCATTTCTTTGAAAGATTCTTGCAATTCTGGTTTGTATAAACGTTTTGCAGCCGCAGCCGTGATACGATCTATAGCTCCTTCAACTGTTTCCCCTTTCAATAAATAACCTCTATTCAAAATTTGTTCAGATTCAGAGTTTTTCCACCATAATTTTGGTGCTTCACCGTCAAAAAATATATTTTGAATGTCGTCGTGTGGTATTGGATTGTCCATAGCTTTAGAATTTATAATGATGTGATATTGTTAAATAATTTTATTTATAGTTGTGTTTTTGATAAAAAGTTTTGGCGGTTTAAAATAAATCGTCTGCCGAAATACTTTTGTCATGTTTAGTATAATCTACTGGTCTTTTTGCGAAAAAATCGTCTAAACTACTCGCAAAAACTTCTTCCTCAAACCAAGCCATCGGTTTATACTGTTCTTGGGAAATATGAAATATTTTTTTGTATCCAATTTTAGCAATTGCTTCATCAATACGGTATTTCATATAGTTTAATAAATCTGCTTTTGAGTAATAACCAAATTCTCCTTTCTCGAAAATCCAATCTAACATCATTTCTTCTTGGTCAATATAACCACGAACAGCAGTTTCTACCCAATTTTGATCTAATTCCTCTGGTAATAAACCTTCTTCACGAATTTTATTAATCAAATAAATCCCAGCATTTGCGTGAATTTGCTCATCTGTAGATGTCCAAGCAATGATGTTTGCTGTATTTTTCATTAAACCATCAAAACGTGTAAATGCCAAAATATTTGCAAATTTCGAGAATAACGAACTATCTTCGATTACCAATGCAAAGAACAATAATTTCTCTACAATTGATTTGTTCTCGTCACGCATAATTTCTCCAACAAACGTATTATAACTTTTGAAAATTGGATTTTGTAAGGCTACATTAAACTCATCTAAATAACCATTTACCTCCAAAATACGCGAATACGCTTCACTATGTCTAAACTCACATTCTGCAAAAGTAGCACCTAATCCATTCAATTCTGGCTTTGGAAAATAATGATACAAATCTCCCCAGAATCCTTTTACCGTTACCTCTACTTGCGCAATTGATAAAATAGAACGTTTGTGAATTTCGCGTTTCGCATCATCTAAATTGGCATGATAGTCTTGGATATCTGAAGTAAAATCTACTTCTCCGTGTACCCAATATGCTTTTTGGATTGCTTCTGTAAAGGTTAAAATTTCAGGATATTCAAATGGTTTATAATTTACCCTTTTATCAAAAATAGACATAGTTTTTTGGACTTTTTAGATTAATAAACTTTGGTAAAAACGAATTCTTTCATCAAAATAAATGAAGTTGGTTCTTTTATTTTATTTAGAAATTTGAACCTCAATAGGGTTACATTTTCGTTTCAATTACTCATCGATTCTTTCAAAATTAAGATAAGATTTTACAATTAAAAATTTTGTAATCTTAAAAAATAAAAAGGTTATCAACAAGTTGTTAATTATTTGATTATTAATTAATTATTTTTGAATTTTTATTCGTTATAATTTAATAATTTTTATCAAAACAACAACTATAACTTGGATTAATTTTCTATAATTTAACAAAAAAATAGGCAAGCCTTGTTATAGACTTGCCTAAAGAATATGATTAAATTCTAAATTTTATCTTGCAATATTTACTGCACGTGTTTCACGAATTACAGTTACACGAACTTGACCTGGATAAGTCATTTCGTTTTGAATTTTATCCGAAATTAAGAACGATAATTCAGCTGCTTTTGTGTCATCAACTTTATCACTTTCTACAATCACACGCAACTCACGACCAGCTTGGATAGCGTATGCTTTTTCCACACCATCAAAGTTAAGAGCCGTAGCTTCTAAATCTTTCAGACGTTGCATATACGATTCCACAACTTGACGACGAGCCCCTGGACGAGCACCAGAAATTGCATCGGCAACTTGTATAAGTGGCGAAATTAAAGAAGTCATCTCTATTTCATCGTGGTGAGCTCCAATTGCATTAATTACGTCTGGATGTTCTCCATATTTCTCTGCCCATTGCATCCCCAAAATTGCGTGAGGCAATTCAGATTCTTGCTCCGGAACTTTACCAATATCGTGTAATAAACCTGCACGTTTCGCTAACTTAGGATTTAATCCTAATTCTGCAGCCAAGGTTCCTGCCAAATTTGCCACCTCGCGAGAGTGTTGTAACAGGTTTTGACCATAAGAAGAACGATATTTCATTCGTCCAACAATACGAACCAAATCTTTGTGTAAACCGTGAATTCCCAAATCTAAAATTGTTTTCTTACCAACTTCGATAATTTCATCCTCAATTTGTTTTGTTGTTTTTGCCACAACTTCCTCAATACGTGCTGGGTGAATACGCCCATCCGTTACTAAACGGTGCAAAGATAAACGAGCAATTTCACGACGAACAGGATCAAAACATGAAAGAATAATCGCTTCTGGCGTATCATCAACAATCACTTCAACTCCTGTAGCAGCTTCTATTGCACGAATATTACGTCCTTCACGACCAATGATACGTCCTTTGATTTCATCAGATTCAATGTTAAACACAGAAACTGCATTCTCTATCGCTTGCTCTGTTCCGATTCGTTGAATAGAAGAAATCACAATTTTACGCGCTTCATTTTTCGCATCCAATTCAGCCTCTTCCATAATTTCTTGGATATGAGCTTGTGCTTTCGTTCTTGCTTCGTCTTTCAAGACTTCAATCAATTCAGCACGTGCTTCATCAGCAGAATAGTTTGAAATTTTCTCAAGGATTTCTACTTGTTTTTTGTGCATCGTATCCACTTCTTTTTGCTTAATGTTAAGCTTCTCTGTACGTGCTTGTATATTTCCTTTCTCAGATTTAATCTGATCTTTTTGTTTCTGAATTTCTGCTAAGTCCGTTTTGATTCTCTCTTCACGTTCTTTTACTTTAAGCTCAGCATCAGCTACTTTTCTTTCACGTTGATTAACAACTTCTTCGTGTTTAGATTTTAATTCTAAAAATTTTTCTTTGGCTTGAAAAATTTTCTCTTTTTTAATGGCTTCACCATCTTTCTCAGCATCATTAATCAAATTTTGTGCTTTGCGAGTTGCTTCGTCAATCAGTTCTTGATTCTGTTTATCAACTGATTTTTTTGATAAGAAATATCCCACCGCTGCACCTATGATTAATGTAACAATTGCAATAATTATTGTCATAATTGGGTCCATAGATTATGTAATGTTTATATATAAAAAAACCTACATTAGTAAAGTATGTTTTGAGTTAACTCCTGTAAACAGGATTTGAGTTAGTCCGTCAGTCAAGTATCCGCTGTCAAATAAATGAACCTAAAAGGTTGCGGCCCGCTTTCCGAACGGTGTTCACTCGGTAACAAAACTAGTGTTGAGTTAACCAAAATAGCTAGAACTAATGTAGGAATATTGTTTAGTGGACAGTTTCACAACTGTCAGAACTTCTCTTATTTTGCGATTGACTGATCAATCAATTCTAATAACTTCGAAATGCGCTCTGTTGTCATTTCTTCGTTATCTTTCACTTGCTTTTTCAGCTTTGCTTCACGTAAAGCTAACTGAATTGTCACCATTGCAAGCGCGTCTTGTTTGTCAGAAACAGCGTACTTTTGTTCAAATTGTTTCAAAATACCATTTATTTCTTCTGCACAAGAAAGTAACATTTCTTCCTCGTCAGAATTAATCGTCATTGGGTAATGACGTGAAGCAATTTTTATCTCAATTCGTTGAGTTGACATTCTTTTATTAATTATTAGTTTTAATTTGAGCGATGCACGTATCGACTTCTTTTATTAATTTGTTCATTCTTTGCTTCATCATTTGTTTGTACTCCTGATTTCCGCTCATTGCATTAACGACTTTTAATCGTTTTACTTCCTCATTTAAATTTAAGTTATTCGCTTGCGAATCTCTCAATTTATTTTTCAATCGGGCATTTTCTTCTTTTAGAGAATTGATTTCATTTTGCAATTTTTCCAATTCTTGTATCGAGTTTTCAGCGCCCTTCAATATATCTTTATAATTCCCAAGTTGGCCTAAAACACTTAAAACTTTGTTTTCAAGTTCATTAAATTTTACCATTTTTTCCATCTCCTGAGAATTTCAATTATTCTAGCTTCTATTGCAAAAATAGTATTTTTTTACTTCTAATCAATACAATAACCTAAATATTATCAGTTTTTTCTTATTCATTTGACAAATAGAGATTTACTTACATTTTTTGTTTCGTTTCTCTATTCTTCACTACTTTCACAACATACTTGATACTAAAAAACAAAAACAATACCGAAAGAATAGTTGGCAGAAATTGACAGAAAATAATCAAAATTGATTTGAAATAATACATTCCATCTTTCCAACTTTGTTTTAACTCATATCCTAAGTTGATTTCTCTATAAGCTTTCAAATCAGTTTGTGGTAAAATATTCGTTACAACTCGTGGTTCTTCTGATAATTGATACGCAATAGTCGCATAAGAAGTAGCATCATTTATCAACGCTTTATTCACTTTATTTTCGATTTGTTTCGAGATTTTCATTGCTTTATTGTTTTCATTTTTCAACTCATTTTCATATTTCTCAAAGGTCATTTCTTCATTATTAATCAAAATATGATCGATAATAATTCCTTTCTCCACTGCAAATTTGACATGCTCACGCAATTTATTTGACGGAACTTTCAATTCAATCAAATAAGAACGTTGAATTTTGTCTATTTTCTTAACGCTTTCTTCAGATAATTCAACTATATCCGAATCTAAAATTTGATTAATCATTTCACTATTCAAAACAAATCCATTCAACGAAATCGCATTTTCTTCGATTTGAACCGCATCTTTCATCGCATCTTTTACTTTCATTTCGATCAACGCATTCGATTTAAAAACCTTCCCTTCTACTTCTAAATTTGCAGCATTAGAAACCGCAACTTCTTCTTTGCATCAGCAGCCAATTCTGCATTACTTTCTGAACCTTTGTATTCATTACAACTTACGATAGAAGCAACTATAAAAAGTGCTAAAATAATTTTTCTCATGATGATGTTTTTTATGTTTGATTTTAAAATTACTTTCATCATTTCTCAATCATTCACTAAAATCCTTTTCTTTTACTTGTTTATTATTTTACAAATACAAAATATTGATAATCATTTATTTAATTTTATTTTACAAAAATTTATCTCCAAATAATTTTCAGAAATTCAAAAGATTAAGGAGGTTTGTAAAAGATTTAATTTACTTTTAACTGATTTGTTAATTATTGAAAAGAAAAAATGAAAGTGATTAAGCCAATTTTCCTAAACTTATTACTAAGTTCTGTTGTTTTTGGACAACGATCAGAACAACCAAAATCTGAAACATATCCAAAAAACATCTTCCAAAATCCTTTAGAAATTACCAATTATTTAGCTGGTAATTTTGGAGAATTACGTGCCAATCATTTCCACGCTGGGCTTGATATCAAAACTCAACAACGAGAAGGTCTGAAAGTAAAAGCGGTTGGAGACGGTTACATTTCTCGCATTAATATTTCGCCAACAGGTTATGGAAATGCACTTTATATCGATCACCCAAACGGATATACTTCTGTTTATGCCCATTTGAGAGAATTTACGCCCGAATTGCAAGAATATGTGCGCAAACAACAATATGCAAACGAAACGTTTAAGATAGAATTGCATCCAAAACCAAACGAACTTCCTGTAAAAATGGGCGATTTGATTGCTCTTTCTGGAAATTCTGGAGGTTCTGGAGGTCCACATTTACATTTCGAAATTCGTGATACCAAAACAGAAGAACCAATTAATCCTTTTTACTTCGGTTTTGATTTACCTGATACTCGAAAACCATCTATTTTAGGCCTATATGCTTATCCAATTTATGGCGATGTGAATCAAAAAACCAATCGTGTTGTTGTGGTAAATGGAGGTACAATTTCTGCCTCTGGCGCAATAGGTTTTGGTGTAAAAGCCTATGACAAACACAATGGAGCAGAAAATAACAATGGAGTTCATCAAATTAATATTTATGTGAATGATGAACCGATTTATACGTTTACTTCTAATCGTTTTTCGTTTGATGAAGCTCGAGCTATAAATACAGTTTGCGATTATGGCGATATTCAGAAAAATAATAGTTGGGTGTATCAAGGATTTGTGAAAGATGGGAATCCTGTCAGAATGTATTCAAATCTAAAAAACAATGGAATTTTAGAGCTTGAAGAAGGAAAATCGTACAAAGTAAAAATTGACGTTTCTGATTATGCAGGAAATTTATCTTCGCAATCTTTTACAGTTAATGGAAAAGCATTTGTAGATTCTGCAAAACTTACTGAAACAAATCCAATGTTGTGGAACAAAGAAAATCATTTCAAATCTGATGGAATCGAAATATTTTTCCCTAAAAATATTTTTTATGAAGATTTTGATTTAGCTTATAAATTCTCGAATGGTAAACATTGGGTGGGCGATTATTATATACCAGTTCATCAAACTTACACGTTAGCAATAGAACCGACTACTGACATTCCAACAGCGCAATTGGACAAAGCTGTTATTGTACGCGAATATCAAAAAAGAGGTGCTTGGAAAAAAGATTATTTAACAACAGAGCTCAAAAATGGAAAGCTTGTTGCAAATCCAAAAGATTTTGGTGTTTTTTCTATTTTAATTGACAATACTAAACCGACAATTACTCCGTTAAATATCAAATCAGATAGTCAATTTACTCAAGCTAATGCTATTATCAAATTTACAATTGATGATGCACAATCTGGGATAAAAGATTATAAAGCTTATATCGATGGTAAGTGGGTTTTAGCCGAATATGATCAAAAAATTAAACGATTATCAATTAATTTGAACAAAGAACAGATTTCGGTTGGCAACCATCAATTAGAATTAAACGTGAAAGATGAAAAAAACAACACAGCAACATACTCTACAACATTCAAAAAGATTTCTTAGTACCATAAGTTTATCTCTTTTGGGTGGAATTTTATTTGCTCAAACTGCGCAAATTAATGGTAAAGTTGTCGACGAAAATAGAATTCCAATTAGTGAAGCTGAGATTATTGTCAACGATCAATCTTATTTTACAGATCAAAATGGTAATTTCAAAATTGATATTCCATCAAATTCTTCCGTTACCGTAACTTTTAACAACAATGGTTATCATTCGTTTGCACAAACTTTTACGCTAAAAGATAAAAACAAGAAAGAGATTTTTGTTCAATTAGTTCCTGATCAAACCAATGCAATCGAATTAGGTGAAGCAACTATTTCTTTTCAATCCAATAAAAATAAACCTTTGCAAAGTACCGTTTTGAGTGCTGCGCAAATGCAACAAGGACCAAGTTTGACTGGCGGAGTTGCCGATTTATTGAAAACATTGCCTTTCGTAAATTCGAATACAGAATTAAGTTCGCAATATATGGTTCGCGGAGGAAATTATGACGAAAATTTAATTTACGTTAACGGAATCGAAGTTTATAAACCTCAATTGATTCGTTCTGGCGAACAAGAAGGTTTAGGTTTTGTAAATCCTGCGATGACGCAATTTATCAACTTTTCTGCTGGTGGTTGGGAAGCAAAATACGGCGACAAAATGTCTTCTGTTTTAGATGTTACCTACAAACGCCCAACAAAATTTGAAGGACAATTAGAAGCAAGTTTAATGGGCGGAAGTTTGACATTAGGCGGAGGTTCTAAAGACAAAAAACTTTCGGCAATTGTTGGAGCGCGCTATCAAAACAGAAATTTAGTGTTGAATACCTTAAAAGGTGATACCAATTTCAATCCCGAATATTACGATGTACAAGCCAATATCAATTATAAATTAAATGATAAATGGAATGTTGCATTTTTGGGGACAATGTCACGTTCGCGCTACGAAATGTTTCCTGTAAAACGTGATACGTACATCAACACAATGGATACTCCGTTGTTGCTAACTGTTTTTTATGACGGAAAAGAGGATGATAAATTTGCGACAGAAACAGGAAGTTTATCATTTACATATCAACCAAATTCTAAAGTAGATTTAGGGTTAGACCTTTTTGCTTATCATTCGAAAGAGCGCGAATATTTTGATATTCAAGGTTCTTATTTCATTTCCGAAGTAGACGAAAAAGGCCATGCTACTTCTACGAATGATGTTGGTTCGCAAATCGATCATACACGAAATAATTTTGATGCGTTGGTTGCTGGAATTCAACACAAAGGAAAATATAAAATCAATGGAAACAATGATATTGAGTGGGGTGCAAAATTTCAACAAGAAGATATTCGTGATTTATTAGGTGAATGGCAAGCAATCGATTCGACAGGATATGTTGTGAATCCAAATCCAGGAAATGGTTTGAATTTAAGTTATTATGTGAATTCTAAAAATAATTTAAAAACCAATCGTATTTCAGGTTACGCACAATATACAAGCAAATTTATGTGGAATGATGCGAAAGTAATGTTCAACGCTGGTGTACGTGCAGCTTATTGGGATTTTAACGAAGAAACAACTGTTTCGCCTCGTGCTCAAATCGCTGTTAAACCAGATTGGGAAAGCGATATGTTGTTCCGTTTTTCGACAGGTATTTATTATCAACCTCCCTTCTATCGCGAAATTCGTCGTTTAGATGGTTCTTTGAATAACAAAGTAAAATCGCAACAATCAATTCATTTTATATTTGGAAACGATTACGAATTCAAATGGATGGATCGTCCGTTCAAATTAACAACTGAGGTTTATTACAAAATCTTAAATGATTTGAATCCGTATTATGTAGACAATGTGAGAATTCGTTATACGGCAGATAACAACTCCAAAGGTTATGCGTATGGACTTGATATGCGTTTATTTGGGCAGTTTGTTCCTGGTATAGATTCTTGGTTCTCGGCTTCGTATGCGCGAGCTTATCAAAATATTGATGACAGAGGAAATATTCCATTACCAACAGATCCTCGTTTCAAATTATCTGCATTTTTCCAAGATTATATGGAGTTTTTACCATCTTTCAAAGTGAATGTAAATTTGATTTATGCTTCTGGTTTACCAAACGGAGCACCACAATTTGCAGATCCTTACCAATACCAAACAACGTTGACAGATTACAAACGTGTTGACATTGGTTTTGTGAAAGAATTGATCAATCAAAAAGAATTGAAACCATCAAAAGGAACATTCTGGAGTAATTTCAAAGAAATTTCGATTGGTGTAGATGTTTTCAATGTGTTTGATATTAAAAACGAAATCAGTAATTCATGGATTCGCGACGTAAATTCGAGTGCAGTTTACACAATGCCAAATTATTTGACAGGACGTTTCTTGAATGGAAAGATTAATTTTAAGTTTTAAAACTATTCAAAATTAATATTAGGATAAATTAATTCTTATTAATAATGGATTTTCAAAAATATATCGGTTACATCATCATTCCAATTATATTTATTTTTTCAATTTCACCTATTTTTTTCATGAACAAGAAAATAGGTAAAATAAAATATTTAAAGACTTATAGTTTTATATTTTGGTTATTTTCATTTTTACTATTTTTCATATCATTAAATGAAATCTTTGAAAATCAAAACTTAAAAGGTTTTACTTTTTTCAATTTTTATAAAACTTTAGAATATTATTTTTTATGGATTTTACTTCCATTTTGGATATTTCCAATTTCAATTATATCAGGAATACTAACTCCATTTATTTTATATTTAAAAAGTAAGAATAATAAAAGAAACAAAGTATACTAACCCGTTGTGCATTTTAAATAATTTGAGTTTTTAGCTTATTAATATTTCGATTAAAGTATGTTTTATTAATGTACTGAACCACAGTAAGTGCAGTAATTTTAGC
>NZ_JACAGG010000045.1:0-15670 GCF_030324375.1 Empedobacter sp. R132-2 | reverse complement strand
TTTGTAATTAAAACAATTTACTGATTTTCAATCAAATGAACAACTTTATTCTTTATTAATCAAAATGCACAACGGGTATTATTTATTAGAAAATCATGAAAATTTGAAAGATTTAAAATACTTATACAAATCTTTCTTTAAATATAAAACTCCTTTAAAATATGGAAAATTAACCCATAACTCAATAAATTGGTATAAGACTCTTATTGATAGTTATGATTCTGACAATTATGATTTAAAATATAATGAAATAGTTAATAAATTAAACAAATTTTATATAACTGCTTCTGGTAATCCAAGAAAATATATTGATAATACTATTGATTTATTTAAAGAATTATTAGACAAAGAAATTATAAATTTAGACAAGAAGACTATTTCTTAATATATTATATAAAATTCACTAAAAAAAAGCTCCCTTGCAGGAGCTTTAGTTTTTATGCAACGTTATTTATATATTCTTTTTCGAGGATACCATCTACTATTTTTTCAACCTTATCGATGTTTGCTTTTAGTAATTCGTTATCTTCTATTTGTTCTATTTCGTGGAACTGCACATGTTTGTTAAACTCTTGCAGTTTGGCGTAATAACGTTTTAATTCTGCTTTGTTGAACAAGTTTCCATTCTTTACATAAATCACATGTATTTTTGATTTGATGTATTGCGAAACTTGCAATATATCGCCTCTATTGCGTGATATATCTATCGAATAGAAAATAGATTTCAGGTATTCGCTTTTAGCTGTTGGCTCTTTTACTAACCAATCTGTTGTTTTAAGACTTGCTGCTATCGGAATAATATTCAGCACCTTATTCGGGAACAAACATGCCATTTCCCACGCTAATCCTCCGCCTAAGTCTGCACCAATAATGGCAAAAATCTCGTCTACTTCCAATTCAAATAACGTCAACCAAAACAACACCGCTACATCGCGTGCTGTAATGTGATCGCGTGGTATATAGTCGTACTTTATGGTTTGGGAAACGCCATTTCCAGGAATATCTATACAGATTACCGTATACTCATTAAGATCAATTGCTTTGTTTTTTCCCATGACCCCATCCCAATGATAGGTACAATCTGAATCTCCGTGTAAGGAATGGTTAATCAAAATGACTGGAGCTGTTCCTAATGGAAGTCCAAAAAGTTGAAATGTTACCGAAACATTGTTTAAGATTGTGTTGTCCTCTAAGGGCCAAACTGGGATCGTTAATTGTTGTAAACTTTGCATTGTTTTTAATTTTATATTGGTAATTGTTGTTTTTGTTCAAAAAAAATCCCCATCGAAACTCGACGGGGAAACCTAAAATATATTAAAAAATAAAATCTCTTTTTAGTATACATGACTTTCCCACGTCTGGATATTCCAAACCTGTTTGCGAATCGACATATATAAGCACGTAAACTTCATTTTTTAATTACTTTGTTACTCAAATGTATAAAATAATTTTCGGCAAACAATTAAATTTATCTTAATTATTTGTAAAATTTTCAAAATCTTGATTTTTAATAGCGAAGTCGTCACCCTAAACTCGTTTCATGGTCGCATCTAATTCAGAACATAAAATTTATAACCACATAGAGAGATAGGTTTAACAATGTTGATGAATAGAGATAAATTGGAAAATGAATAAATGAACTAGTATTACGATGTATCTATATGGTAGAATATAAAAAAACAAATCAAGCAATTATTCAAAACTTTATTATCGAAACAATATCCAATTTAGAATAAAATTCTAAGTGATCATTTTAAAATAAAATTATTAGAAAAGATTACTACATATTCAATTTTTTATGTAGTTTTACACCGTATTTCGAATCGTAGAAAACGATACCAACCGAGAGGAGTCTCCACGGTGGTAAAACAATACGGGAGTTCATCCAAAAACAACGAAAAATCCCCTATTATCGAAATACAATAATTGTTTTATTTTAACTATTTATTGTATGTCACAAAACATTTCTGAGCTTAATTTAGCTCCTATATCAGATGAAAAATTGGTCGATTTTATCAATCAACAATTGCCTATTAAAGTTCCTGCGCTAAAAGATCATATTATTGAAGAATTCAAGAAAAGAGGTTTGGATTATCGCCATCTATACAATGTAAAAACAGATGAATTGAATATCAAACTTCCGCTTAGTTTGATTGATGGTTGCTTGTTCGAGCGTAATATTCCCAAACCGCCTTTGGTAGGTAATTTCTACGCTGTTGTACATAGATTGAGAAACTTTTTGCAACATAGCAAAGAATTGAACGGAAAACGCCTTAAAACGTTTCATTATATCTTCGATCAACTTTATTTACCTTATGAATTGATTGATATTATTTCGGAAGATGATGTCAAAAATCTAACTGAAGATGATGTATTTATTACCTTCAAAAACTCGAAACAACATTTCCCGAACAATAAGATTATCAATAAAATTCCGAAAAATAATTTATTGATTACTGTTGACAAAGGGAATTATTACCGCGGTTTGGATAAAGTAATTTTGTCACATCAAAATACGATTATCAAAGAAGAAAACTTGAATAACGTAACTGCATAACTGAAATTGCTTTCGACAAATCTCTATATTTGTTGAAAGCAATTTTATATGACGCCAGAAAAAAGAGAATTAGTAGAGGTAAGTTTTAATCGTTCAGAAACCTTAAAATTTTATAACGCATCACTTATCGAATGCGAAACGGACTATGTTTCGATTAAGATTCCAAAACAAGAAATGATGACACGTAAGCACGGAATGTTTAATGGTGCTATGATTGCTTCTTTGGTTGATGTTTCATCTGGTTATGCTGCTGTTTCTCACTATGACGACGATTGTTATGTGGTAACAGTTGAGTTAAAGGTGAATTATTTACGACCTGCTTTGGGTGATTATTTACTATCAAAAGCCTATGTGATAAAAGGCGGAAAAAAGATAAGCACCATACGCACAGAGATTTTTGTGGTTGACGAAACGACGAACAAAGAAACGCATGTGGCTACTTCTTTGGTGACTATGATGAGAATAAAATAAAGATATAATTTGTCTCAACTTTTGAATAAATGACCACATAGAGACATAGAAATAGATGTTTATTTTGATATAGAAATCAGTAGTATAATTCTACCTTTTTTATATGAAAAAACCGTCATTTCGAGTGAAATTCTGTAAGAATTTTGTGTCAAGAAAAAGGTTTTTTGAAAGAAAAGAATAATAACTAATTGAAGGAAATAATTTACTTATAGCGCAATTAATTAAATCAATTCGTCTTGATGTTTTCTTCTGTTTAGTTGGTTTACTTTTATAAAAAATCGCAGAATGAAAATATAAGAATTACAATTGTTTACAAATGATTTAGAAAAAACGAAATCATTTTATACAACTATTCTAGCTTTTGAGTTAATTGAAGAAACCGATAATCAGTTTAGTTTACAAGTTGGTTGGACAAGATTAACTTTTGTAAAACGAATGAAGAATATATTTAGCTTATGAGAACTAAGCAGAATTTGATCAACATTCTATTTTTGGAATTTCTGAAATTGGTTTACCTACAACTTATATTGAAGCAACTAATCATATATTATAATAGAAAACAACATCTAAATTCTGAAAAGGAGATTTTGATACTTTTGGTACTAATGGCTCAGATGAAGGGAAAATATTATTACTAAATTATTTTATTAAAACAACTTAGTTTCCTACAACTGATACAATAATTCCTGCTCCATTTACAGCTATTTTGGAAAATGAAAATCATTATTCAAAAGTAATTTTAGATAATAATAAATTAAATATATCTAATCTTGCCATTTTATAAAAAATAAGCATTGAATAAAAAGTGATATCTTTAGGGTAAAAAAAAATGGGATTGTAACTTTGCATTCTAAATATCTAAAAAATGGTAAATTTTATATTAATCGCAGTCTGCATAATCGCCGGAATGGTGTTTAAAGCAACAAAATCTATACATCCTGATGCACATAAAGGGATCAATACATGGATTTTATATTTAGCTTTACCAGCAGTCTCGTTTAAGTATTTACCAAAAGTAGAATGGTCGCAAGAAATGCTATTCCCTATCTTTTCGACTGTCATTATTGCCGTTGGAAGTTTATTTTACATGAAATTCTACAGCAAAGCAAAAGGCTATTCGGAGCGTTCGAGAAGAACATTGGAATTGGCAAGCGGCTATAGCAATACCTCTTTTATTGGTTTCCCTTTGATCTCAGCATTTTATGGAGAAAAATATTTAAGTATTGCGATTATTTGTGATCAAACCATGTTTTTGTGCTTATCAACCATCGGAATAGTTTCTGCATTAAAAGGAGGAAGTAATGGATCTGGAGCAATAGATTCTAAATTTATCTTGAAACGATTATTTACTTTCCCTCCATTTTTGGGTTGTATTAGTGCATTGATTTTATCTCAATTTATCGACTTATCTCCTGCCGAACCATTCTTCGATAAATTAGCTGCAACTGTAGGTCCGTTGGCTTTATTTTCAGTTGGACTGCAATTAAAGTTTAATGGTTGGAGAAAATTATGGTCACAAATTTCGATGTCTATGGTTTACAAATTAATGATAGCGCCTGCAGTTGTAATGCTTTTAGCCATCGTAATTGGGATAAAAGGTGATGTGGCTAAAATCTCTATTTTTGAAGCTGCAATGCCTACATTAGTAACATCGAGTATTATTGCGGAACAATTTAAACTCAACACCAAACTAACCAATTTGATTATTGGAATCAGTATTATTATAGGCTTTTTTACAGCTGCTTTTTGGTATGAAATGATACAGTTGTTTATTCAGTAGATTTCTTATTATGTTTTTTTTAAAATTGTATCGAGAATTAAGATGAATTTTATCTTCTAAAACCTTATTCTCGATACAAAATTCTAAAAATAATTTCACTCGAATTAATGGTTTTATTTCAATACTTCTTTTAAAAACAATAATGTATGTTGCCACGCTCTATCTGCCATTACTTTATTGTAATCTGGTGATTCTGGATTGGTAAATGTATGTTTTGAATTTGCGTAAGTAATCATTTGCCAATCTGTTTTTCCTTCGTTCATTTCAAGTACCAAATTCGAAATATCTTCAGGTTTTACAGATTCGTCATCAGCTGGATGTTCTACTAAAACTTTTGTTTTAAGAGGGATATTTTTTCGAGCCAAATCTTTTGCTAATCCACCATGAATAGAAACAACGCCAACAATAGGTAATTGCGCACGAGCAGCTTCTAATGCGCC
Source organism: Empedobacter sp. R132-2 (assembly GCF_030324375.1). Taxonomy (NCBI): domain Bacteria; kingdom Pseudomonadati; phylum Bacteroidota; class Flavobacteriia; order Flavobacteriales; family Weeksellaceae; genus Empedobacter; species Empedobacter sp. R132-2. Next base: position 10,422 of record NZ_JACAGG010000045.1, on the reverse strand, counting down.
TGTTCCTCCAAAACAATAACCAATTACAGCAATTTTGCTTGGATCTGCACCAGCTTTGATTAACTCTTTCAACGCCAAATCAATTCGTTTTTGATAAGCTGCAAAATCAGACTTGTATTTTCCTGCTATTTTAGCCGCTTCCGCATTATCTTTCGGATTGCTTCCTTCTCCATAAATATCTGCAACAAACGCAATATAACCTTCTTTTGCTAAATCTATTGCAGCTTGTTTTGCTTCGTTATCAGCTCCTTTCCAAGCAGGTAAAATCAAAACTCCTGGACTTTTCTTTGTTGTATTATCGGTTACTAAACCATTCAATTTTTGTAAGCCATCTTTGTAAGCAACTTGTTTTAGGTTTTGCGCATGTGTCGTATTCATCATCAATACAATTAAAAATAAACATTGAATTACATTTTTCATCTACTAAAAAATTTAAAACATTAAGATAAAAAGAACTAATTTTATATCGGATATTGAATTGAATTTTTAACACAATTAGTATGGAACTTATTACATTAAAAACATTTGAAAGCCCTATTGAAGCACATATTTTACGTTCAAAATTAGAGAGTGAACAAATTGATGCTTTTGTTATTGATGAACATTCGGTTGGGATGAATCAGTTTTTGTCGAATGCCATTGGTGGCGTGAAAGTAAAAATTAAGAAAGAAGATACTGATCGTGCTATGAAAGTTTTAGAAGAAATTGATACTTCAAATTATACCAATGATTTGGATGAAATTCTTGTTTGCCCTAAGTGTGAAAGTAATGAGTATTACAGCAATTACAAGTCAATGAAAGGTGGAAAAGGTTTACTTTCTTTATTATCTTCTATCATATTTTGGGTTTACCCAATTTACTACAAAAACGTGTTCAAATGCAAGAAGTGTGGTGAAGAATTTAATAGTTTACAATAAAAAAAGAACGACAATTTCTTGCCGTTCTTTATGAACAAAAATATATGATTTTTATTGATTAAATTGTCCAACGCAATAAGCTTGCTCCCCAAGAGAAACCTGCTCCAAAGGCTGTCAACATCAATAAATCTCCTTTCTTTAATTTTGATGCATTTTCCCAAATACATAACGGAATTGTCGCTGCAATTGTGTTTCCGTAATTCTCAATATTGATTAAAGTTTTACCTTCTTCAATATTAATTTCATTACCAACAGCGTCAATAATTCGTTTATTCGCTTGATGCGGAACCAACCAATTTACATCTTCTACAGAAAAATCATTGCGTTTCAAAACATTGACACACGTATCACTCATTGATTGAATTGCATTTTTGAATACAATTTTTCCATCTTGTCTAATGTAACGCTTCTCATCAACCAACAACTGTGAACTCGCTGGATACAAAGAACCACCTCCTTCTATATTCAAGAATTCTTTTCCAGTTCCATTACTCTGTAACAAAGCATCCAAAATTCCTTCTTCATTTGTAGGCTCTAACCAAACTACTCCAGCTCCATCTCCAAACAAAATATTTGTCGAACGATCTTTGATGTCTACATACGCACTAATTTTATCAGCACCAATGACCAAAACATTTTTGTAACGTTTGCTTTCAACCAATGAAGCACCCATGTCCAACGCGTATAAAAATCCAGAACAAGCTGCATTCATATCAAATGCCCAAACATTCTCTATTCCTAACTTTTCGCACACAATATTCGCAGTAGCAGGCATCAACATATCTGGTGTAGAAGTCGCAACAATCAACGCATCAACATCTTTGATGTCTTTTTTGTATGTATCAATTAAATTCTGAATTGCACTAACCGCCATATCAGAAGTCGCTAAACCTTCCTCTAAAATACGACGTTCTTTAATTCCCGTTCTTTTTACAATCCATTCATCAGAAGTGTCTGTAATCTTTTCTAAATCGAAATTAGTTCGTTTATTCTCTGGCACATAACCACCGATTGCTGAAATATGTGCAAATATTTTTTTTGTAAAATCTACCACCATAAAATTCTTTTCATTCAAATTTCATGTATCGATTATCTACTAAAAGACGCATCAATTAAAATTTGAGCAACAAAGGTCTATCCATTTTAACAAATTAGTTAGCAAAATAAACGTAATAATATGTCAGAAAGACGTTTTTAGAAAGTTTTCACATTTACATTGATTTACATCAATTATTAATTAGAAGCTATGAAAGTTCTTGGAGAAACACCGGCATAATTTTTGAAAAATTTACTAAAAACTGAGGTATCTATAAAATTTAATTCTGTCACAACATCAGAAACACTATTTTTTGGGTTCTTTAGCAAGACTTTTGCCTCTAATACAATGGCTTCAGCAATGATTTGTTTGGGTGATTTATTAAAGACTTCGACAATAATTTTAGTCAAATGTTTACGACTAATAAACATTTCATCTGCATAAAATTGTACATTACGCTGACGACGAAAATGAGTTGAAACTAAATACAAAAACTGCTTAGCCAATTCCTCCTTTCTGACTTCTTTCGTTGTACTTTTTGCCGTTACAGCTTGGTTGTAGTAATTTCCCATCTCATACATCAACACTGAAAAGTGATGTAAAACCAAATCTTTTGCAAAGATATTTTCATTCTTGATGGTATATTTACTAATCTTATTCAGATTGTAGCGCATATCACGTACAATCTTTTTATCTAAAGAAATGATTTTAGGATATTTGGACGATAAAAATTCTACTAAATTATTGGATTTCACGTGAAAACCAGCTTCAATAATCAGATCTGAATCAATGAAGATTGCTTGAACAGCAAAATCAGCCGAATGCTCTATAATCTCGAACAACTGACCTGGAAGAACCACAATAATATCGTCACGTTTGATTAATGTTGGTTCTAAATTCACCGTGATTTCACATGTTCCTGCTGTGATTAAAATCAACCCAAGCGACGTAAACTTATAAGGTTTTCGTTTTACAAAATAATAATTGTTCTCAGGACCTACGTCAAAGATTGCTAACCGACGATCAGTTGCTTCTTCTTTGTAAGTTCTTAAAATATTATCAATTGAATAAAGTTGAATATAATCACTCATTTTTAGCTTTTATTTTTTCAAATACAATGTTAAAAGATTTTTTTGACAAGTAAAAACATAAATGCGTCTTTTTAACAAAATCTTACGTCATTTTGGTATATCTAATAACCTCTTTCTAATGAAACTTCATTCAATAAAGCTTCGTTATTTTTCATTCTGTTATAGTTATCTGCAACTTGTTTTAGAGCAGTTGTTGCATTTGTAACACTCGCAATATGAGGTGTTACATAAATATTTTCATTCGTCCAAAAAGGGTGATTTTCAGGTAAAGGTTCTTCTACAAAAACATCTAAATAAGCCTCTTTTATTTGTTTTTCTTCGATTGCAATTAATAAATCCTTTTCGACCAAATGTGCTCCACGACCAACATTCACCAAAACTGTATGATCTGAACATTCTTTAAAAAAGTCTTTATTCAAAATACCTTCTGTATCATCTGTCAAAGGCAAAATATTGACAATAAAATTAGTTTTAGAAATCGCAGCATTCAAGCCTTCTTTTCCAGAAAAAGATTCTACTCCATTTATATTTTTTGGCGAATTCGACCAACCTTTGACTTGAAAACCTAACGCAACAAATTGCTCTGCTACTAACTTTCCGATTTCACCTAATCCTAAAATAGTAATAGTTGTTTCCTTGATATTTTGATAAGTAGTAGGCTTCCACTCTTTACGAACTTGATCTTTATAATACGTCAATAGATTTTTCATTGAAGTCATAACACAAGCCAAAACATGCTCAAACATTTCTTGCTTCAAAGCAGGATCAACAATACGTGTTACCTTTATTGAATCTGGAATTTTGGTATGCAACAAATGGTCAATTCCTGCTCCAACTGATTGTACAACTTTTAGATTTGGAAATTCAGTCACATAATTTTTGTGCGGTTTCCAAGTTGCAATAAATTCTACATCTTTTGGATTTGAGATATTTGGATAAACTTCAACTTTCGTATCTGGCAACAATTCTTGTAAATTTCTTTGCCATTCTTCTGTTGGTTTTTGATTGAATATTAAGGCTACACTCATAATTGTTTACTTTTAAAACAAATGTAAATAACTCTAAATTAATCACACATTAAATTTGACGATTTGTCAGATTTCTTACATTTGGATTAGAATTTGAAAGAGTTCAAACAAATATATTTTAACTAAAAAAATACACCATAAATGGCAAATCCGTTATTAGAAAAATTTGAAACACCTTTTGAAAGTGCTCCTTTTTCTAAAATCAAAATTGAAGATTACAAACCTGCTTTTATCCAAGCAATTGAAGAAGCAAAAGCAGAAATAGATGCAATTACTGCGAATCCTGAAGCGCCAAATTTTGCAAATACAATTGAAGCAATGGAACTTTCGGGTGAAAAATTAGGACGTATTTCTTCTATTTTCTTCAACCTTAATTCTGCTGAAACGAATGATGAAATTCAAGAAATTGCGCAAGAAGTTTCCCCTTTATTATCTGAATTTGGAAATGATGTTCGCTTAAATCAAGATTTATTTGAACGAATTAAAGTCGTTTATAATCAAAAGGATTCGTTGAATTTAACAGATGAACAAGCTTATTTATTAGAAAAAAAATACAAAGGTTTTTCAAGAAATGGGGCAAATTTGAACGAAGAAGACAAAAATAAATTACGCGAAATAGACAAGCAATTGGCTATGCTTTCTTTGCAATTTGGACAAAATGTTTTGGCTGAAACTAATGCATACGAATTGATTATCACAGATGAAAATGATTTAAAAGGTTTGCCTCAATATGCTATTGATCAAGCAAAAGCTGATGCTGAACAAAAAAATCACGAAGGTTGGTTGATTACGTTACAAGCACCAAGCTATATTCCGTTTATGCAATACGCAGAAAATCGTGAATTAAGAGAAAAATTGTTTAGAGCAAATGGAGTAAAAGCCTATCAAAATAATGAATTTAACAACGAAGAAAATGTCAAAAATATCGTAAAACTTCGTCACGAACGTGCTAAAATATTAGGTTATAAAACGCATGCTGATTATGTTTTGGAAGAACGTATGGCAAAAACACCAACGACTGTTTTAGATTTCTTGAATGATTTATTAACGAAAGCAAAACCGTTTGCAGAAAAAGAAATTGAGGAATTAACTGCATTTGCAAAAGAAACTGATGGGATTGAAACATTGCAACGTTGGGATCATGCGTATTATGCTGAAAAATTAAAACAGAAAAAATTCAGTCTTTCTGACGAAGAATTGAAACCTTATTTTCAGTTAGAAAATGTGATTCAAGGAGCTTTTGATGTCGCAACAAAATTGTATGGAATTACATTTAAAGAAATTCATAAAATTGATAAATACAACGATGAAGTAACAACTTATGAAGTTCTAGATAAAAATGGTGCGTTCTTAAGTTTATTGTATGCAGACTTTTTCCCGCGCGCAGGAAAACGCCCTGGTGCTTGGATGACAAGTTATAGAGATGCTTCTAATGTGAATGGAAACACCAAACGTCCGCACATTTCGATTGTTTGTAATTTTACAAAACCAACGAAAGACACGCCGTCATTATTGACATTTCAGGAAGTGACAACATTGTTCCACGAATTTGGACATGCGCTACACGGAATGTTACCAAATACAACGTACGAAAGTCTTTCTGGAACAAATGTTTATTGGGATTTTGTTGAATTACCCTCTCAATTTTACGAAAACTTTTGTTACGAACCAGAAGCTTTAAAATTATTTGCAAAACATTATCAAACAGGAGAAATTATTCCGCAAGAATTAATTGAAAAAGTAAAAGCTTCTTCAAGTTTTATGGAAGGTTATCAAACTGTTCGTCAATTGAGTTTTGGATTATTGGATATGGCTTATCATGCGAATGATTTGGCTGAAATTAATGATTTACAACAATTTGAAAAAGAAACTTTTAAACGAACAGAGTTGTATCCAGAAATTGATAAAAATATGATGAGTACATCCTTCTCACATATTTTTCAAGGTGGATATTCATCTGGTTATTATTCATATAAATGGGCCGAAGTTTTGGATGCAGATGCCTTTGCATTTTTCCAAGAAACTGGAATTTTCAATCCAGAAAAAGCTCAAAAATTCTATAAACTTTTATCATCTGGTGGAACTGTAGAACCGATGAAACTGTACGAAGAATTTAGAGGTCATAAACCAACAGCAGACGCTTTGTTAAAGCGCGCTGGATTAATATAAACTGAAAATCCGACTACTTAAAAGTAGTCGGATTTTTTTATAATACTATTGTTTACTTAATGCAAACTTTCTTCGTGTTGCGACAAATCTAAGCCTTCGAACTCCGCTCTATCACTCACGCGTAAGTGAATCATTTTATCCGTAATATAAAATAAAGCAATCGCACCTAAAAAAGTAAATAACGAAACGAGCAACAAAGCAATCATATGATGTGCAAACACATATACCCCGCCATGTAATAAGCTTGCATTTTCTCCATGTGCAAAAATAGCTGTCAAAATCATTCCCATGATTCCTCCGACTCCATGACATGCAAAAACATCTAGAGTATCGTCAACTCTTTTTAACACTTTCCAATGAACCATTACATTTGAGACAATAGCTGTTATAAAGCCAAAAAATATACTTTCAGGAATTGTAACAAACCCACAAGCTGGAGTGATTGCTACTAATCCAACTACAGCCCCTATACACGCTCCCATAGCAGTAACGCTGCGACCATTAATTCTATCAAAAAGTATCCATGTCATCATTCCAGAAGCAGAAGCAATTGTTGTTGTTCCGAAAGCTAGTGCTGCTGTGGCATTTGCTCCCAAAGCTGAACCAGCATTGAAACCAAACCATCCGAACCATAACATTCCTGTTCCGAGCATAACAAATGGAATATTTGCAGGTTTGTGTTCTCTGTTTTTACGTTTACCTATCACCAAAGCACCTGCCAATGCTGCAAATCCAGCACTCATATGAACAACAGTTCCTCCAGCGAAATCTTTTACTCCAAAATATTTATTCAATAAACCTTCTGGATGCCAAACCATATGACAAAGCGGTGTGTAAATGATTAAGCTAAATAAAATCATAAACAATAAATATGAAATGAAACGTACTCTTTCAGCAAAAGAACCAGTTACAAGCGCTGGTGTAATGACTGCAAATTTCATTTGAAACAATGCAAATAAGACAAATGGAATTGTAGATGCCATGTCTTTATGTGGAAATGCTCCAACATGACTAAAAAATGGGTAACTTAAAGGATTACCAATAATTCCGTAATGTTCTCCATTTATTGTAAAACCAATTGATTCACCAAAAGACAGTGAAAACCCAACTACAACCCACAAAATCGAAATCACACCTAAGGCAATAAAACTTTGCAACATGGTAGAAATAACATTTCGTTTCCCCACCATTCCTCCATAAAAAAATGATAAACCTGGCGTCATCAATAACACCAATCCTGCAGCTGCTAAAATCCAGGCGACATCTGAATTTACAATATTTTCTTCGCTAAGGAATTCTCCTGTATTTGGAATATCTACAACTGGTTTCCAAAATAATCCAGCGAATGCAACTAGCGTTATAATTGCAAAAGCTACTTTCCATTTTAATCCGACTTTCATAAGTTTTTAATTTTAACCCTATCAAAATTAGATTATTTTTAAATAAAATCATTTATTTTCAATTACACCCTATAAAAATTAGGGGTTAAAATATTAATTTTACATTTTAAACATAATTATCCTATGTAAATTCATAAAAAAAGATTCCTTTTTTGGAATCTTTTTATCATTTTATCAATTTGATTATTTAGTTTTTCTAAATTCTATCTGAAATCTTCAATTATGTTAAATCCTGAATAATTTTTTGAAAAGCTTTTCTTGGACTTCCATCATAATAAACTTCTCCACAATAATGATAACCTAACTTTTCAAAAACACGCAACATTCCAATATTATCAAAGTTGGTATCAACTTTTATAGTATGTATGTTTTTTGAAATTGCAACCTTCTCGATTTCGGTCATTGCCCAAGTTCCCAAACCTTTCATCTTAACATCTTGTGCAACAGCCAATCGATGTATGACAATATATAGATCATCATTCAGCCATTTTCCTTCAATTGCTGTATAAGCAGGTTCTATCTCATCAATAATTGCAACATATCCAATGATTAGATTATTATCATTCTCAATTATATAACCAAAACCATTTGAGATATCATTTTTTACAACGTCTAGATTTGGATAACCATTTTGCCATTGATTACTTCCCTCCTCTTTTCTTTTCTCAACTGCTTGTTGCAAAATTTCCCAAATTCTATCTGCATCATTCAAAATAGCTTGACGTATATTTAATCCAGTCTCCATATCTTATTTTTATTTTCAATATAGGAGATTTTCAAGTTAATCATAAATTTTTATTTTTAATTTTTCCCTAAATTGATAAAACTTATCAATGTCATACCAAAATTAAATTTCCACAAACTATAAAAAATGTAAAAAAATCTTGGCAACAAGTTATAGCAAGACTTATTATATTGAACATTTGTATATTTCAAAAGCAAATGAAAAGAAATGATGCAAATTATTCCAAGTAACCAGAGTGCAGCCTTTTTTGTTATTAATCGGTTTCGTGATTACTCTTCTCTATATTTCATTACAAATTGTAATGTATATCACATGTTTCAAAGCAGATGGTTTACCTTTTAAACTTTAGCGCACATTCAATCTATAACTCAAACGAAATTTTATCATTGTTTTTTTACTAGCGGGCGGAATTAGTTTTTTAGCTTATCTACACAAACAAATAAAAAAACAACAATTTGAAACAAATAAATTTAGGCAAGTTCTATTTATGGTTTTATTTGATTATTAACGGTTTTCAACATAGGTATATCCATCATTATTTATAGTATTTTCGTCAACAAATATTTTAATGATTTGTAGATATCATTAGTTATTTTGGGCATAATTTTAATTCTGGTTTATTTCTTTTACAGCTCATTTAAAAACAAAAAACAAATTCAATCAAATTATAGAGAATAAATTTCCAAAAATTGTAAAGAAATCAATCCAATTTTTGAAGCTTCTTTGGACAAAAAAATATAAATCTCACGATTCTAATTTCAACAATCATCGAAATTACTGGGATATTACATGTTTATTTTACAATGTTAGCGTTAGGTATTCGACCCATTTTTGATGCATTAGCTTTAGCTTATACGATTTCTGTTTTATTGATGATTATTCCGAAGTTTTTGAGAGGTTTGGGCGCTGTAGAATTTACTATGATGTATATTTTAACACAATTTGGTTATTATCATTACCAAAGATTAGTTACAAATTTATTGTACCGCGTTTTGAATTTTGACTGGCTTTAGGTTTTGGATGTTTGAGTTTTATATGGGTTGGAAGAAAAGTATTTACTCGAATTTTTTCCTGCTGTTATGATTTTTAAATTAGGAATGATTAATATAAATTTCAGTCATCACTTCTCCTCTTGCAGAAGGTTTACATTTTCAAAAATTATTTTTAACAACCGAATTTATGCATCTTTCAAAATTGATGATGCTATTTGTTGGAATTGCTTTATTGATTACTTATGTTATATCAACAAAGGATTAAAATCTGCATGGAATTTTGCTTAAATATTTGCAATACTATCATTTTTGGAAATATATTAGAAGCATTGGAGTAGAAGAAGATGGATTCGCATTTTTGACTATCTTTTTGTTAATTTAAAGCACAAAACAATACCCATTGAAAACAAATTGGGAAGTTTAATCAAAATCAAACAATGCGTAATTTCAAGGAAAAATTCACCAATTATTGGATCAATAAATACATATTTCTTTGAATGGTAATTATCACTTTGACCGAAATTATCAAAAGTAATTGAGAATATTACTAATCAAATAAAGTTAAATTAGAAAATATTGATTTACATAGTTACATCTTGTGAGATTCCGAACTATATTTTTTTTTAAATTTTCAAAAACTTGTTTTAACTTCTTAATTAATTATCCATAAAATAAGAATGAAACTAAATCGTAATATTTAGTTGAATGATTAAAAATTATCATAATACTTTCTGTATAAAATATAAAAAAACCTCAAGAAATAAATCTTGAGATTTAAATAAAAACTGGCAATGACCTACTCTCCCGCAATAGCAGTACCATCGGCACTGAAAGGCTTAACTTCTCTGTTCGGAATGGGAAGAGGTGAGCCCTTTCGTAATAATCACCCTAATATTTTTGTATTTTTAATCAGGTTTACATCCTAATCATTCGATAAAAAGCCTCAAGAATAATCTTGAGGCTTTTGATAAAAACTGGCGACGACCTACTCTCCCGTAAGTAACAGTACCATCGGCGCAGGCAGGCTTAACTTCTCTGTTCGGA
>NZ_JACAGG010000044.1:0-16536 GCF_030324375.1 Empedobacter sp. R132-2 | reverse complement strand
TTGGACAAATCCTTAGAGAAAATTTATGTAAAGAATAAAAGACAGCGTACAACTTCGGTTCAGTAAAAGCTATAACAGCTTTTATGTAAAATAGAAATATAAATATAAGGCCTCCAATAAGGAGGCTTTTTTATGTTTTAGAATATCAATTATGTTTAGCAGATATTTTGATAGGAATGTCGTACTTCATAACCTCGTAGACATTAAATATAATTATTTTAGTTTAGATTTTAGTATTTCATAAGGTGTTTTTCCTTTAAATGTAACATGAGGTCTATTGAAATTATAAAATTTTTCCCATTCTTCTTTTTCAGATTTAAATCCATATCATCTGTGTAGTTTAAAAGTTGATAAAACTCTCTTTTATCTGTCAAATGAGATCGTTCAACTTTCCCATTCAACTGAGGTGTACCTACCTTTATAAATAGGTGTCTCATACCTAAATCTTGAACATGCCAATGAAATTTTGATTGAAATTCGTACCCGTACCCATTATCTTTTTGAATTGTATTAATTCTAAATGGAAATTTCCCTGTAAAGTTGCAATAAATATAAACTTCATGCACTTTCTGAATGAAATATCTTAAATTATTGTATTATAAAAAATGAGGTAACAAAATTCACATCAGTCCAAACGTAAACAAAATGTTGACAATGAATTATTATAAAACCAGTATTTTTGCAACTTGAAAATGCTTGATCGTTTTACACTTTCACTGATTAGAGGAATTATTCTTTGAGTAGTAATTCCTTAAAAAACCACTATAATTTTAGTGTTTAAGAAAATAAACGATTCAAAATAAAGAATTAAGAACGTACATGACAACGCTAAAAATAGAAGAATATCTTAACAAAAACGAAGATAGAAACTTGTCTTTTCGTGTGGTAGATATTCAAGAAAAGCTCCTTTTATCGTATCAAGAACCGCACAAGAAAAATCACTTTTTCATTCTTTTGGTACAATCTGGAGAAATGGAATTAATGATTGAAGACAAATCCCATCAATTGAAAGCAGGGAAAATTTCAGTGGTATTTCCTGGTCAGGTGCATTCTATAAAATCATTTAGTAATAACATTAGCGGTACAATCATCCTTTTTGAAGAAGTTTTATTTTGCTCTGATATCTTGAAAAATGAATTGAGCGCTTACAACGTAAATCTTTCGCATCAACTGAATTGTACGGTGTTAGCCAATAAAGAATATAAAGAAAGTCTTTTGACCATTCAGCGTGTAAAAGAGATTTACGAACAACCGAGTCAGATTAAAAAAGAACAAGCGCGTTTTTATATCAAAACTTTTTTGCTTGAATTAATCGAATCGGTGCATGGTCAGCATCCGATCATTGGTAAACCATCGAGCAACCAAAATCTATACATCGCTTTCAAAAAATTGTTGAACGAACATTTTAAAGAAGAAAGACATGTATCCTTCTACGCAGAAAAACTATTCGTAACACCAAAAAAATTGAATGCCGTAACCAAACAATATTGTCAAGAAACTACCATTGATGCCATTCATAATCGTTTACTTACTGAGATTAAACGCCAATTGATGTTTTTGGACATTTCCAACAAAGAGATTGCATTGGATTTAGGTTTCAACTCGCCCGCCGCGTTCAATAAGTTTGTAAAAGCCAAATTACACATGACGCCAACGCAGCTTCAAGAACAACTTGCGCAAAAGTATAATCATTAGTCGCAAATGGATAACAACTGAGGCTGTTTCGATGAATAATTTTGTCCCTGTAAAAAAAAGATATTCAAAATGGGCAAATTATTTATTGCAAATGAATTATTCCACGGAGCAGGAAGTTTAGAAGAATTAAAAAATATCAAAGGGAAAAAAGCGATTATCGTAACAGGTGGTAAATCTATGCGTGCAAACGGAACCTTGGATAAAGCAGTGGCTTATTTGCAAGAAGCAGGTTTAGAAACTACAATTTTTGATGGTGTTGAGGAAGATCCGTCTTCTGCAACTAGTTTTAAAGGTGCTGAAGTTATGCGTTCTTTCGAACCGGATTGGATTGTAGGTTTGGGTGGTTGTTCAGCGATTGATGCGGCAAAAATGATGTGGGTATTTTACGAGCATCCAGATGCAGATTTTGATGCGATGACGACTCCGTTTACAGTACCAACTTTACGCAACAAAGCTAAATTTATTGCGATTCCTTCAACAAGTGGAACGGGTACAGAAACAACAGGATTAGCTGTAATTACAGATAGAGAAAAAGGAGTTAAATATCCTATCGTTTCTTACGAATTAACGCCAGATATCGCAATTGTAGATGGTGAAATATGCGCTTCAATGCCGGCACATGTTACTTCAAACACAGGTCTTGATGCATTAACGCATTGTGTAGAAGCGTATGTTTCTAATATCGATAACAATTATGCAGATGTATTGTCAAAAGGTGGATTAGAAATCGTTTTCAAAAATTTACCAGAAGCGGTGAAAAATCCAAATAATATCGTAGCTCGTCAAAATATGCACGATGCGTCTTTCATGGCAGGATTGGCATTTAATAATGCCTGGTTAGGAATTGTTCACTCATTATCTCACCAAGTAGGTGCGTTGTATGGTATTCCTCACGGTGCTTCCAACGCGATCTTTTTACCAAACGTAATTCGTTATAACGCGAAAGTATCGCCACGTTTTCCGGATTTAGCAAAAATTATTGGTAAAGAAACGGCTGAAGATTTAGCACAAGCGATCGAAGCTTTACGTGCCGAAGTGAACAACATCAGTTCGATTAAAGAGTTTGGAATCTCGAAAGAAGATTGGGACAAAAACATCGATTATATTACGGCTAATGCTTTAGCAGATCCTTGTACAGGTTTCAATCCACGCAAACCAACGTTAGATGAGCTGAAAGCGATCTACAATGCTTGTTACGAAGGTGTTGTATTTGAAGGATAATTCAAAACAATTAATAAAACAAAAATAGTCAACTTCGATTGGCTATTTTTTTATGGATGAAATCGTATTTTTTAAGAAATCTATGTTTCTCAACTAAACAAAAAAACAACATTCATGTTTTTGTATCTACTAATTAAACTTCCAGTGTAAGAATGGAGAATCTGGTAAACTTGACCATATGAATCTAGAAAAACGACCACCTAAAAATTGGGTTGTTAAGACATATCAAAAAGTTAGCTTGGCTAAAAACAAAAATGGTACACAACAAAATTAAACAATTATTACTAAATAACTTACGTTACGCACTCTCCTTAAACGTTTAAATAGAAAAACAATTTGTTACACCAAAATACAGCAGTTTTATCCTTTATTTTTGGAGTTAAATCCCTTTATTTTTTTTCATTGAAGAATTTAATAAACTTTTCACTATCCTTTGGATTTTTCTTAATCCATTCATTCATAATATTGATATTTTTAACCGATAGATCAAAGTCTTTTTTCGGAACAATAGTATCCCCTTTTGAATAAATTTCATTGATTAAATTTTCTTTGACCTCCTTTTTAACGCGTAAATCTTGATTAAAAAAATAGACAAAAGTAGCTGTCAAAAGAAAGATGATTAAAATTAAATATGGAATTGTACGATCCTTTTTACGTATATTTTTCTCATACTGCTTTACTTCTTCAAATTGCTTTTTAGCAGAAGCATCCAATGAGATTTCAGGCAATTTATAATTCTTTAAATCATCTAAAACCTTTTTCTGTTCAGCTGTAATTAAATTACCATTCTCAATAAACTGCTTTTGAACCCCATAAAAAGCATAAATCTTTTCATCAATTTCTTTCGTTAACTGTTCTATTCTATTACCTTCAGCACTCAATGCAGCTAAAATTTCTCCTGGACTTTTTGGTCTATTATTCTCATTCATAAGTTTAATTCATTTTAAAATCTTCTTCCTAAATTTCTTTTTGGTTTTATTTCTTGCTCCTGTTGAAGCTTTGCTTTCTCTGCTTTCTGTTCTAAAAACACCTGTAAATTAACCGCTTTTAGTTTTTTAAAACTCTCATGTCCACGTGAAAGCTCACTAAATTTAACGCCATAATTTTTAGGTTTTTGCCTATTTTGTTTTCGTTTTTCATTCTCTAAAACTTCCGAAAATTGAAAAATTTTCAAGCCTTTTAATCGTTCATTTTGATCAAATTGAAGATTTAATCCATACCCTAATTCTTTTAAATTAGTCGATAAATCCTCAAAATTAAAACTCTCTTTAAGTCCATTCATCAACACATTTCCGTACAATTGAATTTGCTGATCACTTTTTTTCTTACTCTCTTCTAATACCGTTTCCCAACCTCTATCTTTTGCTAATTCATTGGCTACTGTACTGGTTTGAATACCTATAAATCGTTGATTTACTTTATTCTCTCCATTAAAATCAATACGATTTACAATTAAATGCAAATGAGAAGTATCTGTATCTTGATGTAAATAAGCAATATGCTGATTAACTACTAAATCCTTTTTACTTAAAAAATCATCCACTAACTTTTCCCAATCTTCCAACGTCCAATTAAGTGTATGTCCAGCTGAAGGAGATAAAACCACATTATAAAAAGGTTTAGCTACACGATGATTTTGATGAGCCACAGCCATAAGTTCATGATAAATAGCACGAGCATTCTCTCCTACAAGACCATTACGACTAATTTCTGTCGCAAAAGCTTTCTGCTCTGCCTTCTCTTCACGAGAAGCATAAGCAATAGCCTTTATACTTCCTTTAGTGGTTCTCCCTATTCCGATCATCTAAATAACGATTCATTTTTTCAATTACTTTCATAACTTCTAAATTCAAAAGAGGATCTTTGAACTTCATATAATTACTAATTCGACTAAAATGTGTTCGAAATTGCTGTAATTCTTTATTTGTTCCTGCTGATTGAATAGCAGGAACTACTCCTGATTTCAATAAAACATTTCGACAATATTGACTTTGATTCTGTCCAGAAGAGACTACTTTTTTCTGTAATAAAGCAAATTCTTCTTCTGATACACGAATGTAAATGGATTTCGATTTTTTATCTGACGCTTCCTTTTTAGGTCGTCCTCCAAGCTTTCCATATTGACTTCGATCAAATCGAAGTTCTTCTTTCTTTACAAAATCTTCCCAATTGATTTCTTCATCCATAATACAAGAAATAAAACTTAAAAAAAAACGACTTCATCTATAAAAATACCTTTAAAAATGAATTGAAACTTTGTTTCAAGAGAAGCATTTTAGAATAAAATGATCCATCGAAGATGGAAACTTTTGTGACCGATTAAGGGAACAAAACAAGAGAACCTGATTAGCACAAGAAAAGATAAAATCGGAATGAAATGGTAGATTTTAAGCTTTTTGTATTGCTAAAGGTACATCTTGCACAAAATATTAAGCTAAACTACTGCTTTCAAACTTATTCTCCATCATTTTTTCAGATCTAAAAAACTCCTTTTTATAAATTCAGTTAAGGCAAGATACAAAATATAATGAATAAGCACAAATATTGAATTAGTTATAAAGATAAAAATAACGCAAAAAATAAATCCATATTCTACTATATGCTTTTTCAATTTTGATAGATTTTTCCATCTAAAAAAATCTATTCATAATAAAGAATGAATTCAAAATCATTTGTTTCTGCAAGCTAAAACATCATGCCTAATGTACTTCTTAGCATAATAAATAGACTATCAGTAAATTTCCAACGAATTCTATATAAAAAACAAAACATCGCTTAAAACGCAAAAAAACGACCTCAAAAGAAGTCGTTCATCATCGTTTCGCTTCCAAATTTAACGATTATACATTAAATTGACTGACAAAATTACAGTTAAAAATCTAATAATCAAATGTTTAATAGATAAAATCTATTGAAGTTGAAAAAAATCGCGCCGCCCCCTGGTGCACATAAAAAAGTCACGTCAATTTGTTTTTGTTTTTCCACTCTAACGAAAACAGTACAATTCAAGCGAACTCCTAAAAGTCAATTTTTCAGAGAAAAATGAATCCTTAAAAACTAAAAACACTATGTTTTTGTATTAATTATAACATAACTTATATAACATAACTTATCGACTTTCGATAAAAAACGTATATATATCTATAATACAATACATTGCGAGCATTTAGAAATATCTAAATAGGAGTTTTTGAATACTTAACTAGGAGTTTTTGAATACTAATATGTATGTCAACTAGGAGTTTTTGAATACTAATTAGGAGTTTGTTTTTGTAACTCCTTTTTAATATATTTGTATTCATCAACTCCTAATTAAAACTATAATGAGTATAACCATAAAGAACAAAGAAGTTTTGCAATCTTATATTCTTACTACTGCTAAGTATGACTTCAGTGTTTATGAAAAAAGGATTTTATATCGAATTATAGAGCTTAATCAAAATTTGATTGAAGGTAAGAAACTGAGTGATCGATATCAAGTCAATTCTACTCTATTCAAATCTAAAGAATATGTAATGCCTATTTCTGCTTTTTTGACAACAGAGGATAGTAAAACAGATAAAAATCACTCAAGAATAAAAAAAGCCTTGAAAGGGTTGCAACAAAAAATTATTGAATACGAAGATGAAGATGTTTATAGAAGTGCTGGTATTGTTTTTAATGTAGAAATTAACAAAACTCGTACTGAGAATGTCACATTTTATGTGGCAGATTTCATTTATCAAGCTTTAATGGATTTTTCGAAAGGATATAGAAAATATGAATTAAAGGTAGCTATGCAATTTGAAAGCATTTATGCTATGAGATTTTATGAATTGTTTTCAGCTCAAAAAACACCAATAAATTATTCTATAGAAAAATTGAAAGAGATGTTTGGTATTACAGATAAGTATAAAGAAAATAAAGATTTTATAAAATATGTTATTGTCTCTGCAAAAAAAGAGCTTGATAAATGTTCTCCATATACTTTCCATTATGAGACAATAAAAACAGGACGTAAAATTACATCAATACATTTCGTTCCAATTTACCAACCACAATTTGAAGACGAAGATATCAAGAAACAAAACTTGAACAAAAAAATGTCAAATCGTTGGTTTATTCCAAAAAACATTGAAGATTACTTAACTCATAATTTTCAGTTTACTGAACGAGAACTTAATAATAATTTAAATTTATTTGAATCAGTTTATAAATACTTTTCAGAAGAAGAAACTTTAGATTTCTTAGCAGAAATTAGAGAGCCTTCTTCTTATGCAGACAATAGAAAAGGATTTATAATAGGTGCTTTAAAGAAAAAAGTAGAAAAAAAGTTTGAAGAAATTTATCTTAAATAATACATACGTATTTAAATAAATACATTTATACGTATATACAATTAACAAATTGTAAACATTTTTGCTTATATTTGTATATGATTTCAATTTCAGAAAAATATAAAGGAATTCATCCAGGTATTGTATTAGATCGTGAATTAAAAAAACGAGCTATAAAACAACGTCCTTTTGCATTAAGTATTGGGGAACATCCTCAAACGCTTAATGCTATCATAAAAGGAAAGAGAAGTTTACCTATTTCTCTAGCGTTGAAAATTGAAGATAAATTAAATATAAATGAAGGCGATCTTGTTTTACTTCAGACATATTTTGATATAAATAAAGAGAAAGAAAAATTACAAAAGAGCACACCAAATACTTCTTTAATAAGAAAAGTATTATTTTGGGATACAGATTTTGATAAGCTAAATTGGATTAAAAATTATAAAGTAATTATTAAACGGATTTTTGAACGAGGGAATAACGAAGAGAAAAGTGAAATAATTCGATTTTATGGTAATGAAAAAATTATTGAAGCTTTAAATTCTTCCTCGACTCTACCAATTAATCTACATTTAGAATCTTAATTTATGAGTGCTTTATTTTATAATACAGTCAATCCAATTCTTAAATCAAGTTTAGAAACTCTGATGGTTTCTGATATATTTAAAGGTTTTAGATTAGTTGGAGGAACTTCATTAAGTTTACAATTAGGTCATAGAATTTCAATTGATATTGATTTATTCTCAGATATTGAATATGGTTCGATTGATTTTGACACAATAGAAAATTTTCTTCTTTCAAAATTCAATTATCTTGATTTTAACTCTGACTTAATTCCTGCATTTGGAAAATCTTATACCATTGGAGATAATAAAGATAATTCTGTAAAACTTGATATATTTTATACTGATCCATTCATTACAAATGAAATTGTAATTGATAATATTAGATTAGCTTCAATTGATGAAATTATTGCAATGAAAATTGATGTAATTCAAAGAGGTGGACGAAAGAAAGATTTTTGGGATTTACATGAGTTACTAGACAAATACGATATTTCAGAAATGATTAAACTCCATGAGAAACGGTATCCATATAGCCATGATCCTAAATTAATTCATCACAATTTGACAAATTTTTCAATAGCTGATGATGATTTCGATCCAATTTGTTTAAGGGGGAAATATTGGGAATTTATAAAAGATGATTTCGAAGAATTAGTAAAAAAGTAAATACGTATAAATGTATATACATTTATACGTATTTACTTTTTATTTTCTTAAATACTGATTTAAAGCCTTCTCTATGATTTCTTTCATGTTAGAATCCTCTTCAATTGCTCTCTTTTTTAAATCTTTTAATAAATCTTTATTTAACCAAAGCATATAACTTTTCTCATTATCTCTCTTACTTTCCTTAACCTGAACTACTTTTTGTTTAGGTGGATTAGATTTTTGAATATTTTTTAATTTATCAAAAGCATTTTCCATTACAACATATTTAAAATTTCATTAGACAACTTTTCGATTTCATTTTTTGCTTGAGAATCATTAGTTCCCATAACTCCTCCATTTAAAAAAGAACTACCGTAAGAAATTCTATCGTGAATAGATGACAAAATTGGTAATTCGTATTTTTCTAATTGCTCAATAGCTTGTTCCTTAATTTTTACATTTGGTTTCAACATATTCAAAACAATAGCAGCTTTCAAATCTTTATTCCTTTTTTGGGCATTCTTGATTAATTCAATAGTTGTAGAAATTGCCATGATATCTGGAACTCCAACTTTTGTTGGAACTAAAACAAAATCAGATTCTTCAAATATTGGTTGAATTGTATCGATAATATAAGGAGGACTATCAATAAAAACTACATCGTATTCCGAGTCTCTAAGTTTCTTCATCGTCTTAAAATTGATGATATCAAAATCTTCAACTATAGACTGAAGATTCATAATAGTACCTTGAGGATCTACATCAGTTAAAGCTATTTTGACATCTTTACTGAACCTATAAGAAAGATTAAGAGCTAATGTACTCTTTCCTACACCTCCCTTTTGATGGGCTATTGTAATAATTTTACTCATAAATACGTATATACGTTTATATCTATATACAAATATATGTATTTATATTATATATTAAATAATTATTGTAATTTTAACTCATTAAAATAATAATTACGTCAGCGTAGGTTTCTTTTTAGAGTTTAATATTCAAAACGGAGAAATGGATCAAGAAAATTATAAAATAGTACAATCTATGATGGTTCATCGACCAGATCATCCACTTGTTAAAGCATTTATTGGTAAACTTTTACTAATTGAAGATGGCTACCAAGTCAATAAAAAAGGTTATATAGAAAAGCCCTGGTATGATTCTATTATCAAAAAACAGATTAAAAAATACAATGATAACCTGGTTATTTTTTAATTTATATACAATCATCTCTTCTATAAAAGTCGATTTACTATCATTATAGAAGAGATGATTTACTCTTTATTTTTGACCGTTTTGGATATGTTCATTGAACGTAAAAATGCGGTTTTCAGAGCATTTTCAAGCTCAGAATCATTTATCCAAAACGGCACTTACACAAAGTCAATTACTTAATCTAAATTATTTAGGTAGATAATAAGAATTATGTTAAGTAATGAAATAGATTAATAAAGTATCAATTGTAGAGTTTCGTGATCCATGATTGAGAATTTAAAAATTTTAAATAAAAACCTCGCTATTCATACAAATGTTATTTAGATAATATAGACTATCAAAGAATTTATTACTTTTAACAAAGTAATTACACGAAATACGGATATAGGGAATATTTCACGAAACTTTTCTATTATTTACTTCGTAAATTACTATGTTAGCGGGCATTGTAGAGCGACACCCATCCCTGACAGACAAACCAAAATCAACTATCCTTAAATTTTGAATCAAACATTTTAGGTAACTACCAAAAAAATATATTATCTTTGTTGTCAAGATAAATGGTTAACAAGATTTATGCCTGTCAAAGAAAAAATCATCAACTTAAGGAAATTGAGCCAACTTTATGCCTACACATCTATTCAAATGCACGAAAGCATTGGTAGAAAAATTGGACTGACTGGCACTGACCATAAATATTTAGGTTTCTTAATTCAAAAAGGTCAAATGACAGCAGGTGAACTTGCCCTACTTACAGGGTTAACAACAGGTTCGGTTACAGGGCTAATAGACCGGTTTGAAAACAAAAAACTCGTAAAAAGACAGCCCGACAAAACTGACAGGCGGAAAATAATCATAGTTCCCAATATTGATAGAATAACAAAGTTGGTTACACCATTTTATAGTAACTACCAAAACAAAACACACGACCTTTTTGTGTCATTCAATAGTGATGAATTAAACATTTTAGAAAAATACTTCCACAAAGCATTGGAGTTGATGAATAAAGAAATTGAAAAAGTAAACGAGAAACAATAAGAAATAACTATGAACACAACCAAAATAGAAGATAAAGCCGTACTTCATATTCCTACACCGTTTGCTCAAACCTATTTTCACGGAACAAAGGCTGACTTGAAAATTGGCGATTTCATTCAAGTAGGTTTCAACAGTAATTATGAAGAAAACAGAATATTAAAGCATATTTATGTTTCGGCTACACTGAATACTGCAATATTAGGAGCAGAACTTGCTTTGGGCAACGGACGTGAAAGGATTTATTTAGTAGAAGCAACAGGCGACATAGAAGATGACCCCAACGTAACGGACAAAAAATTTCCTGGTAATCCCACAAAATCCTATCGTTCGAAACATCCTTTTAAAGTTGTTGGAGAAGTAACCGGTTGGCACGGACATACCCTTGAAGAGATTAAAGCTATGAAAGATGGACTGGAAAAACTTAGAGAACAAGGGAAGAATGTTATTATAGACTAATGAATAAACAATTATTATTTGACATAGAACAACGACCCGCTAACATGGTATTTGCAATAGCACGACTGACGGAAGTAATTGAACATTTGTACTACTATCAACTTTTGTGCATATTTTCGGCTGACGGTTTTCAAATGCCGTGCCATCGCAAATACCCAAACCGTTATGTGAAAGAATAAAACGGCACCTCCAAAAAAGAAAGTACCGTTTCGAAATCAAATTTACATTATTCTCAATCCACTATTTCTGAAACAGTTGATTTTTCTATTAGGAAAATCCCATCAAAAGAATCTACTATTTCAGTTTTTAGATGTATAGAATCAAAACGAATCTTACTACAATTTTTTAATTCCTTACTTTTATTGATTATTAAACAGCATTCTTTTCCTGATAATTCCTGCATAAAAAATTCAACAGAATCCGACTCTGGAGAATCAAGTGGAAATTTATCAACCCTAAAACCAAATTGATAATCATTATCAGGATACAATGCGGCAGTTTCTCCACGTAGATTAGTTATTGCAAATGCTTTGTATTTTTCTCCAAAAGTCATCGAAAGTCTTTGCCCCATTGGATAACAACTAATAAATCCGTCAAAATCGACCGGAGTTTTTTGAATGTGAGCATTGTGGGCAACTAAAATAATCTTTTTACCAAGTGAATTTTTCAAAAACCAATCAATACTTTCTGCCATATACTGGTCTTTTGCTCCCATATCTCCCTCAATTCCCTTTTCAGTAATGAAGCTTTCCATAGCATCAGCATTATAATTCATATAAATCAAGCCTTTAACTTGATGAAGTATCGATTGAAACTCTAAACTTTCCAGTTTTGGTTGAAGAGTGACCAAACGAATGTAAACTTTTAATAGCAATGCTTTTAATTCATTATGTTCTGCTTCGTCAAAAAGCGATAAATTTAACGCAAGCTGAGAAGTCGAATAGAAATCAAATTTTTCAGCAAGATTTAAAATCTTCTGTAAGACATCAGAAGAAACGATTGAAAGTCTTTGTAAATAATCAGACACAATGTGAAAGTTTGGAAAATAAGAACCTCCATTTTTAGGAATATCAACACCCAAAAAGGTAATTTGATTATTATTGTCTTGATTATACCGACGAAGCCATAGCAAAGTATCTTTAAACTCATTTGGATAATAAAAGTGTGACAGTAACTTATCCAAATCGTCGAATGGAATTTGTGATTTTATCCACTTATCAACTTCTAATCCTTCAGAAAAACCAAACTCAAATGCCAAGGTGTCAAAATCACATTCAGTTACTAAAAACTCAATAACTTGATGTCTGAATTTAAAAAACTCTTTTATAAAATGTGAGTTTTCGCCTAAACCAACAATTGTAGAAGAATCAAAATATTCTCGAAATTGAAAAAGACTTTGCTTTATAGATGTATTATTTTCCGAATTAAACGGAAAAGTTAAAGGTTTTATATTTTTCATTATTACCTTATTTTAAATTAAAAATTAACGTACTAAAAAGTAATCATCTCAAAAAAGACGATTTAATCATTTACTTTAATTTTTAATTACCAAGGCTTGCTGAAATACATAAAATGTGAATTATTTGAATACAAAGATACTAAAAATTCCTTCACATAACATCGCATTGGCAAAATGGCGGGTTAAGTTCAAAATTCAACTTTTGTGCTTTTTATTCCGCCGAATGTGTCCCACATTCAGCTTTTTTTTAATAATTTAGCTTCTGTGGAAACACATCGGCTACGTCACTGCTAAATTGAACTTTCGGTTCAATTTATCCGCCACTTCGCCAATGCGTTTCCCGTTGTGCGTCACCCTAAAAACCCACCGCACATTTAGCACATTTGGTTTTTCCGACACTCAAAGCCAACGCTAAAAAACC
This sequence comes from Empedobacter sp. R132-2, assembly GCF_030324375.1. Lineage (NCBI taxonomy): Bacteria > Pseudomonadati > Bacteroidota > Flavobacteriia > Flavobacteriales > Weeksellaceae > Empedobacter > Empedobacter sp. R132-2. The sequence goes on along the minus strand of NZ_JACAGG010000044.1, from coordinate 3,495 downwards.
AAAAGAGCTAAATCACCCACCGCTGACAAAGAAGAATTGTTAAAAACTATAATTAAGCATTTGCTTAAATAAGAAAACTATTTGTATTTTTGCTGCGTTATTAAATCCTAAACAAGGAAATTATGGAAAACAATCAATCGTGTATCCGTGTGTTTGCCGACAAGGTTCAAATAGACAATTGTAGAGAAATACTTCAAACCAACGACAAGGCATTCAGTCAACTGAGTGGACTTTTAGCATTGGCAGGAAACGAAGTAAGGTTAAAAATCTTATTTCTCTTAGAAGAAGAAAACGAACTTTGTCCTTGCGACCTTTCAGACATTCTCGGAATGAGCATCCCTGCCGTTTCGCAACACCTCAGAAAACTAAAAGACGGAAACGTCATTGAAGGTAGAAGAGAAGGACAAACCATTTTCTACTCTTTGAAACAGGAGCAACTTACTTTACTTCGTCCATTTTTTAAACACATCATAAACAATTCAAAAAAGGAAACAGTATGAACAAGAAAAACAACAGACTTGTCGGAGCGGGTGTGCTTTCGGCAGTAGCAGCATCACTTTGCTGCATTACACCTGTATTGGCTCTTATTTCAGGAGCTTCAGGAGTGGCATCTACCTTTTCATGGATGGAACCAGCAAGACCTTATCTAATCGGTATCACCGTTTTGGTATTGGGCTTTGCTTGGTATCAGAAACTCAAACCACGAACAGCCGAAGAAATCCAATGTGATTGCGAAGAAGACGAAAAAAAACCCTTTATGCAGACCAAAACATTCTTGGGAATTGTAACCGTGTTTGCAGCCTTGATGCTCGCTTTTCCAAACTATGCACACATTTTCTATCCTTCAAACGACAACAAGGAAGTTGTAATCGTCAATGCTTCTGACATCCAAACGGTAACTTTTGATGTAAAAGGAATGACTTGCAATGGTTGTGCTTCACACGTAGAAAATGATGTGAACAAATTGCCAGGCATTGTTAAGGTAGATGCGATTTATGAAGAAGCGATTGCCAAAGTAGAATTTGACCAAACCAAAGTGAGTATCGCTCAAATTGAAGAAGCCATCAACGGTACAGGTTACAAAGTGGTTGGCAAGAAATAGTATTTTTTTGCCTTTTGTATTTAAGAACTTAATTAAATAATTACACAATGAAAAAGAATTTAATTCTATTGAGTGCTTTGTTCCTAATTGGAATTGCTCAGCTCAATGCACAATGTTGCAAACCGACTGACAATAAAGCACAAACAGCAAATACAACACAGCAAGAAGGTAAGACCCTGCAACTGAAAATCACGGGAATGACTTGTGCAGGTTGTTCCAACCATATTTCAAATGCCCTCAAAGAAGTGGACGGCATTATTGAACACAAAGTGGAATATCCGGGCGATTTGGCAACCATCCAATACGACCCAAAGAAAACAAATCCTGACGCTATCATCAAGGTTATTGAGCAGACAGGCTATAAAGCCGAAATCATTAAGGAAAATCAAAAAGAGAAATCATTATGAACAAAGAAATAATAAAACTAGACATCACAGGTATGACCTGCGACCATTGTGCCACAGGCATTGAAAAACTACTTTCCAAAAACGAAGGTGTAAAAGAAGCAAATGTGAGCTATCCAAAAGCTACTTGTGAATGTTCTTTTGACCCTACCAAAACAAGTAAAGAAGAAATCATCAATACCATTAACGGCACAAAAAACTATCGTGTAAAAAGTGAAATTTCTGAAAATGGAAATAGTAGGAATAATCAATTTGATTTAATCATTATCGGTGGCGGTTCGGCTGCATTTTCGGCAGCTATAAAAGCCGAAAGTTTAGGTTTAACGACCTTAATGGTAAACGGTGGTTTGGACTTTGGTGGTACTTGTGTCAACGTGGGTTGTGTGCCTTCTAAAAATCTTATTCGTGCAGGCGAGTCGGCTTATCACGCTACACATTCCAACTTTGAAGGCATCCGACCAAAAGGCGTTGATATTGATTTTGCTCAAATCATCAAAGACAAGAAAAAATTAGTAGCCACACTTCAAGAGAAAAAATATATGGATGTGGTAAGCGATTTTGAAAACCTGACTATGCTAAAAGGTTGGGCAAAATTCAAAGACAACAAAACCATTTTGGTTGACGGCAAGGAATACAAAGCCCTCAAATTTTTAATTGCTGCGGGAGCTACGACCAACATTCCGACTATTGAAGGATTGGACAAAATTGACTACTTGACCAACGTTTCCCTTTTCGACTTGGAAGAAAAACCCGAAAGCTTGACCATTATGGGAGCAGGTTACATAGGTTTGGAAATTGCAATGGCGTACAATCGTTTAGGCGTTAAAGTCCGAATCATTGAATTTACCGACCGTGTTCTACGGACACAAACCCCAGACATCAGTGAAGCATTGGAAACCCAAATGCGAAAAGAAGGCATTGAAATCTTACCTAATTTCAGAGCCGTGAAATTCGAGAAACAAGCGAATGAAACCATCATTCACTGTAAATGTCCTGACGGTTCATTTACGCAAATTATAGAAAAAGGTAAGGTAGTAATTGCCACAGGCACAAAAGCCAATACAAGCCAATTAGGGTTAGATAACATTGGTTTGGAACTCACCAAAAGCGGACATATCGCTGTGAATGAAAAAATGGAAACCAATCTACCTAACATTTACGCAGCAGGTGACGTAACCAACACCCCTGCATTTGTTTATACAGCCGCTTTTGAAGGTAAAATTGCCGTTGAAAATGCGTTCTCAGGAACAGATAATAAAGCCGATTATTCTTCTTTACCTTGGGTGGTGTTTACTGACCCACAAATTGCAGGGGCAGGTTTAGATGAAGCACAGGCAGAATCAAAAGGCATTCCGTTTGAAGTGTCAAAATTGGAATTGAAAGACGTACCGAGAGCCATAGCAGCCAACGACACAAGGGGTTTCATCAAACTCATTCGTAACTCGGAAACTGACAAACTTATAGGCGCAAGAGTAGTCGCACCCGAAGGTGGAGAACTCATCCAACAATTAAGTATGGCAATCAAATACAGAATAACAGTGAAAGACTTAGCAGACAGTTTCTACCCTTATTTGACTTTGGGAGAAGGTATAAAATTAGCAGCAATAACTTTCGGAAAAGACGTATCAAAATTAAGTTGCTGTGCCAGTTAATCCGCCCCAAAGGCACACACTCTTGCAAGTCGCACCAGCCAACGCTTGACCAAAACTTGCAAGAGAGAGTGCCTTCCCTACCCCAAAAAATCCTACCTTTGAAAATTGACTAAACCGACTGAAAATAAAGGGCGAACGCACAACATTGTGTATAAGCAATAGCGGGTGAAGTGGTAAAATCAAGGTCTGTGCTTTTAATAAGCTTTGTGCTAAACTGAAAGGTTTGTACTTTCAAATCCGCTACTGCTCATACACGAAACCGTTGTACGCAACCTTACTAAAACTAAATTATTAAATGAGTTCACTCGGTACAAATCTTATTCAAGTCATAAAAGAT
>NZ_JACAGG010000043.1:0-19605 GCF_030324375.1 Empedobacter sp. R132-2 | reverse complement strand
ATCTAAATCAAAAATTAGAACAATGGGAAAATTTTTATAATTTCAATAGACCACATGGATCTTTTAAAGGAAAAACTGCCTTATGAAATACTAAAATTAAAACTAAAATAATTATATTTAAAGTCTACGAAGTCATGAAGTACGACATTGGCAGGCTTAGAATGACATCAATCAAATTGTTTTTAAATAAAGAACCAAATCGTCAAGCTGATTTGATTTCAGCTTCTTATTATCGTCAGTCAGAGTGGCGTTTGCAAAACGTTGTATCGAAGACTTAGACGATAAATAACGAATGACAAAACCCGTTGTTAAAAGTGAATTTGAATATTAAAAAAGAATGATAAAAATTCGACGATTTAGGATCGAAATGCAATTCAATTCTAAATTATTGGAATAAAAAAAGTTGAGGTGTCTGAACGAAGTGAGTTATCAACTTTATGGAAATAATTTATTTAGTTGAATCATTGAGAGACTACTGTCGGCATCTTTTTTGTTTCGTTTTTGTGTCAAGACTTCCCCGAAGGGTATATGAATTCATTTAAAAACAATTAGTAACTCATGAATAAAAATGAAAAGAAGAGATTCTTTGGCAGGCTTAGAATGACATCAATCAAATTGTTTTTAAATAAAAAACCAAATTGTCAAGCTGAATTCAGTTCAGCTTCTTATTATCGTCAGTCAGAGTGGCGTTTGCAAAACGTTGTATCGAAGACTTAGACGATAAATAACGAATTATAAAAACCCAACGATTTAGAATCGAAATGACAACGAATTTGAATTAGAAAAGAGGATGAAGAAACCGGCATTAATACTCTCACGTTAAGAAAATGTTTGAATAACGTTAAAAAGGTTTTAGCCCGTAGCGTTTTTAAAATCTTTAGTGAAATGAGAATATTTTTAGTAGAGAGGTTTACAGCCAAGTCTTGCTTGTGACGAGTCTGCCGAAGTATTGATAAGTTAGAATTATACTTATAAAATTACATTGTTTTTTAATAAGCTCGGATATTATTTTTAATATATAGTATAATAATATTCTTTATTTGTTTTAAAATAGTATATTTGTAAACTAAATATTATATATGAATTTCCAATTAATCAAAGATGTAGTTGATTTAATAGAAGAGTTTGAAAAAGAAAATACGTGTAATGCTAATGCTTCTATTGATGATTTTAAAAAGTGGATTATTTTAAATAATCATCTAGAAAGTTCTTGTGATGTTCCTCATTGGATTGGAAAAGAGAAAATGAGATCGCCTGAAAGTGTTATAAGTACATTACTTGTTCATATGAATAGGTATGCGAAAAGTTATTCAAAATCTGCTATTATAGGATCGGATTTTTCATCTCAAGAAGATTTTATTTACTTAATCAATTTAAAGGCATTTGGGGAGATGACAAAAATGGATTTGATAAAGAAAAATGTGCATGAAAAACCAGTAGGGATGCAAATTATAAATCGACTAATTGCTAAAGGTTGGGTAGATCAAGCTTCATCTGAGCTGGATAAAAGAAGTAAAGTTATTCAAATTAGTTCAGTAGGTTTAGAAGTTCTTGAAGAACAAATGGATAAAATTAGGCTTGCGACACAAATTGTAGCAGGTAATTTAACTTATGCTGAAAAAATGGAATTAATAAATCTACTCAACAAACTTGAAGCTTTTCATCAAGATATTTATCAAAAGAATTTTGATACAGAAGATTTATTAGATGAGGCTTACAAACATATTAATTAAAAAAATAACTACTATGAAAAAGAGTGTATTTTTCTTTCTAATTTTCTGTTGTTCTTTGTACTGTTTTTCACAAACGAAAACATATCAATTGTCCAGTCATATTTTAGATAATTCTACTGGAGATCCTGCACCATCTGTTTCAGTTACATTACAGAAAATGAATGTGGACAATTCGTGGACTAAGGTAAGTACACAAATTACAGATAAAGATGGTAGAATAGGGAATTTTTTACCTTATGGTCAGAATAATGACGGTGTTTATAAACTCGTATTTCATATTGAATCTTATTTTGATAGAAAAAAGTTGCAAACATTTTATCCTTTTATCGAGATTGTTTTCCATATTAAAGGGGATAAGCATTTTCATGTACCATTGACTTTATCTCCTTATGGCTATTCTACATATAAAGGAAGTTAAAACAAGATATGAAAAAAAAAATAGCCATTATTGGATCTGGATTTTCTGGTTTATCAGCTGCTGCTTATACAGCAAAAGAAGGACATGAAGTACATATATTTGAAAAACATAATCAGCCAGGCGGAAGAGCAAGACAATTAAAAACAGAAGAAGGTTATGTATTTGATATGGGACCAAGTTGGTATTGGATGCCAGATGTTATACAAGATTTCTTTGAGGATTTTGGTTATACTACTTCTTCTTTTTTTGAATTGATATCGTTAAATCCTCAATTTGAGATGATTTTTTCGGATGAAAAAATAGATGTACCTGAAAATTTTGAAGCACTAAAAGCAACCTTCGAAAAAATAGAGAAAGGTGCTGGTTTTCAATTAGAAAAATTTATGAAATCTGCCAAATTCAAATATGAAGTAGGAATGAAGGATTTTGTACATAAACCTTGTGCCAATTGGAGTGAATTTATTTCTCTTAAAATTGCTAAAAGTGCATTGAGATTAGATTTACTATCTAATTTTAGAGCCTATGTTGCACGGTATTTTAAAGATAAGAAATTGAGAGCTTTAATGGAGTTCCCCGTAATATTTTTGGGCGCATCTCCTGAAAAGATTCCAGCCTTGTATAGTTTGATGAATTATGGCGGTTATGTACTAGGTACTTATTATCCTAAAGGAGGTTTTTACCAACTGGTATTAGCAATGAAAAAAGTAGCAGAAGAACAAGGGGCGAACTTTCATTTTAATTCGAATGTTGAAAAAATAAATGTAAAAAATCAAAAAGTAAGTTCGCTTCTTATAAATGGTAAAATCCATGAATTTGATGAAGTAATTGCTTCTTCTGATTATCATCATACTGAAACACTTTTGAACGAAGAGTACAGAAATTATACCGCTGATTATTGGAGAGAAAGGACTTTTGCACCATCTTGTCTGATTTTTTATCTAGGTTTTAACGAAACCATTCCGCATTTAAAACATCATACACTATTCTTTGAACATGACTTAGATCTGCATATAGATAGTATATACGAAGATAAAAGATGGCCTGAAAAACCTTTGTTCTATGCTTGTTGTTCCTCAAAAACAGATCATTCAGTAGCACCTAATGGTAAAGAAAATTTGTTTTTACTAATGCCGATTGCTACAGGAATAAATGACAGTGAATTTGTACGTCAGAAGTATTTAACGGAAATGCTCTTGCGATTAGAAAAGCATACAGGTACTCAAGATTTACAGTCTAAAATTGACTTTAAAAAAAGTTATTGTGTCAGAGATTTTGTGTCCGATTATAATGCTTATGGTGGTAATGCTTATGGGTTAGCTAATACACTTAATCAAACAGCAGTACTAAAACCTAAAATAAGAAATAAAAAGCTAAAGAATTTATTTTATACTGGTCAGTTAACTGTTCCTGGACCAGGAGTTCCTCCCTCTATTATATCTGGTAAAATAGTGGCCAATGAGATCAACAAAATAAAAAATTAAATCCGTATGAAACAATTATTTGATGAGCTTTCTTATTCGGTGAGTAAGATGACAACTCAAAAATATAGCACAAGTTTTTCTTTGGGTATTCTTGCCTTAAAACCTTCTATTCGATCGGCTATTTATGCGATTTATGGTTATGTAAGGTTGGCAGATGAAATCGTAGATAGTTTTCATGGATATAACAAAGAGAAGCTTTTAAAAAGATTGAGAAAAGAAACTTTACATGCATTAAATGAGAGGATATCGCTTAACCCCATCTTACAATCATTTCAAGAGACTGTAAATAATTATAAGATTGATAAAGAGCTTATCGATCAGTTTTTGAGTAGTATGGAAATGGACTTGCAACAAATAGAATATGACTCGGACTTATACAAAACCTATATTTTAGGTTCTGCTGAGGTAGTAGGACTCATGTGTTTACAGGTTTTTACAGATGGTAATAAAGATAAGTATGCAGAATTAAAACCTTATGCGATGAAATTGGGCTCTGCTTTTCAGAAAATTAATTTTCTTCGAGATTTGAAAGAGGATTATCATGTTTTGGGTAGAACTTATTTTCCGAATGTAGATATAAGTGGTTTTGATAATAAGATAAAATACGAGATAGAAAAAGAAATTGAAGAAGAATTTCATGAAGCATTAATTGGAATTAAAAAACTTCCAGCTTCGTCTATTTTTGGAGTCTATCTAGCATATAAATACTATCTTTCTTTGTTTAAGAAGATCAAAAAAAAATCATCCAAAGAAATTTTAAATGGAAGAATTAGAATAGCTAATTCTGAAAAAGTTTTTGTTGCGTTTAAAAGTTACTTAAGATATAAAGCTGCTTGGTTATGATTAAAATGTTAGGGTTTCTCATTGTGGGATTTTTAGGTTTTATAAATCAAACTGAGGTAGTTCTAGAAGAGCTAAGGGCTAATTATGCTAAGTTATCTAATGACAAAGAATTATGTGCAAATGTAATAGTTGAATTGGACCATATAAAAAATAAATCTGCTATTTATTTGGGTTATTTAGGTGGTGCTCAAACAATTAATTCCAAGCATGTATCTAATCCATTTAATAAGCTTAAAACTTTTAATAAAGGTAAAAAAAATATAGAGGAGGCGATACGTATAGAACCTGAAAATTTAGAATTGAGGTTTATTAGATTATCAGTACAAAAAAACGCACCCTCATTTTTGAACTACTATTCAAAGGTTGAAGAAGATACGCAAATCTTATCGGAAAATAGGCATAAAATATCGTCTATAAATTTGCGTAGAAATATTGAAAAAATTTTAAACGAATAAGTGATGAAGTACCGTTTGTATAGAGAACAACAGCTGTATTGTGATATTGATACAGCTTGGCGATTTTTTTCTTCTCCAATGAATCTTTCGGAAATTACACCAAAAGATATGGCTTTTACAGTTTTGTCAGAAGATCAGGATCAGCCAATTTTTGAAGGTATGCTCATCGATTATAGTGTGTCACCACTATTGGGTATTCCTTTGAAATGGCAGACAAAGATTATTCAAGTAGATCCGCAGCAAAGCTTTACAGATTTTCAACAAAAAGGACCATATAAATATTGGAAACATTTTCATGAATTTATTCCCAATGAAAAGGGGATTTTAATGAAAGATACAGTAGAATATGAGCTTCCTTTTGGAGTTTTGGGAAATGTTGTACATTCTCTTTTGGTGAAAAAAAAATTGAATAGAATATTTGATTATCGTCATCAAGTATTAAAGCAATTATTTAATACTTAGGTGTATGAATTTATTTTTAGTATTGCTAGTATTTGTACTTATGGAGCCTGTTACATGGTTTATTCATAAATATGTGATGCATGGATTTTTATGGTTTCTCCACAAAGATCATCATGATCATAGCCATAAAGGATCAGTTGAAAAAAACGATTATTTTTTTGTGATATTTGCGATTCCGACTATTGCTTTGATGTATTTTGGTTCGCTCAATAGTTATAATTACTTATTTTTTGTTGGGGTAGGAATTATGCTTTATGGTATGGCGTATTTTTTTGTGCATGATGTTTTTATTCATCAACGACTGAATTATTTTAAACGAATAAAGAATCCGTATTTTCTTGCTCTTCGTAGGGCTCATAAACAACATCATAAGCATCTAAATAAAGATAATGGAGAATGTTTTGGGTTTCTATATGTTCCTTTCAAGTATTTTAAAATGTACTTTAATTCTGCGCAAAAATGATGTCCTATACTTATATTTTGATTTTATTTTTTACAATAATTATTTGTTTCTTATCATCCTTTGATTCTCGTATTCTTTTTCACCGTCATTTTGGAGCTTTTTTTAAGGCAGCACTTGTTGTAGCTGTTCCATTTATTGCATGGGATATTTGGTTTACAGCTAAAGGAGTGTGGTGGTTTAATACAGATTATACACTTGGTTTCTTTATAGGAGGTCTACCTTTAGAAGAATGGTTGTTTTTTATTTGTATACCATTTTCTTGCATATTTACTTATTTCTGCTTTGATAAATTTTTTAAATTAGATAGGCTTTCCTGTTTTAATAATCTGATTGTTTTTTTTAGTGTGATTGTTTGTTCAATTGTCGCTTTACTTTATTATGATAGAATTTATACCCTATTAACAGCTGTTATAACATTGGTTGTTTTACTGTACTTACACTTTGTTCGTTGTGTAAATTGGATAGGAAAAGCTTCGTTTGTTTTCACTATTCTTATGCTTGGTTTCTTTCCTGTAAATGGTATTCTAACAGGTACAGGATTAGAGTCGCCAATTGTAAATTATAATCCTGATGATTTTTTGGGAATCAGAATGGGAACTATACCAATAGAAGATGCTGTGTATGGGTATACGCAATTTCTTTTAGTTCTCTATTTTTTTAAACAATTTAAATCAAAATCTCATGAAAATGAAAAATAAAATACTATTGAAAACAGCTTGTATAGGATTGTTAATATTTTCCAATTCATGTTCCTCTATTCCTAAAAAGGCAGATGCTGTTCGAAATTTTGAAGTTGATCGATATTTAGGTACTTGGTTTGAAATCGCTCGTTTAGATTTTCGTTTCGAGAAAAACTTGGATAATGTGTCCGCTAACTACACTTTTGATAAAAAAGGAAATCTGGTGGTTTCAAATAGCGGATTTAATAAGGATAAACAAGTATGGAAGCAAGCTATAGGTAAAGCAAAATTTAGACACGGTAAGCAAATTGGAAAGCTAAAAGTAAGCTTTTTTGGACCTTTCTATGCTGGATATAACATAATTGCTTTGGATGAAAACTATCAATATGCATTGGTTATAGGTAAAAATCTAAATTACTTATGGATTTTATCTAGGACGCAAGATATTCCAGATAATATTAAAACAAACTTTCTTGCATTAGCTTCAGAAATTGGTTATGATATATCCAATTTGGTTTGGATAGAACATAATCGAAATGATAATCCATTTTTAAATGAAAAATAAAATTTCCATTTTTTGGTTTCGAAGAGATCTTCGTTTAGAAGATAATGTTGGGCTGTACCACGCTCTTTCATCTGGAGTTCCTGTGTTACCTATTTTTATTTTTGATGAAGTTATTCTACGACAACTGGATGACAAGAAAGATAGGAGGGTGGATTATATTCATCAAGCGCTTCAAAATATTAATGATCAATTAAAATCCTTTGGGACAAGTCTCCATGTATATTATGGTGATCCTTTCAAAATTTTTCAGCAACTTTCTACAGAGTTTGCTATTCATTCTATATTTTGTAATCGTGATTATGAACCTTTGACAATTAAAAGAGATACTTCGATTTACAATTATTTTAAGTTATATAACATTTCGTTTAAAGCATTTAAAGATCAGGTAATTTTTGACAAGAAAGATATTTTAAAGAAAGATAGTTCTCCTTATACAGTATATACGCCGTATGCAAAAAAATGGAAACAAATTTTGAAAACAGAAGATTATAAATGTTATAAGCCTGATTACAGTAAATTTTTGAAAACAGAATTCAAAACGATTCTTTCACTGAAAGAAATTGGTTTTTTAAAAACATCAATTTTATTCAAACAGCCAAAGCTAGATAAGGAAATTATTCAAAATTACCATAAATATAGGGATCATCCTGCTTTACAATGTACGACCCAATTAGGTATAGCTCTTAGATTTGGAACGATTAGTGTACGAAAATGTGTTGCGTTAGCGATAGAGCTAAATGAAACATGGCTAAATGAATTAATTTGGAGAGAATTTTTTATGCAAATACTCTATCATTTTCCATATGTTGTTCACCAACCTTTTAAGGCAAAGTATAATGCTATTAAGTGGAGGAATAATGAGCAGGAATTTAAGCTATGGTGCGATGGGAAAACAGGTTATCCTATTGTAGATGCAGGAATGAGAGAGCTTAATCAAACTGGTTTTATGCATAATAGAGTAAGAATGATAACAGCAAGTTTTTTATGCAAACATCTACTCATAGATTGGCGTTGGGGAGAGGCTTATTTTGCATCAAAACTAAACGATTATGATTTGTCTGCAAATAATGGTAATTGGCAATGGGTTGCTGGATCAGGATGCGATGCGGCACCTTATTTCAGAGTCTTTAATCCAACTCTTCAGACAGAAAAATTTGATAAAGAATCTCTTTACATCAAAAAGTGGGTCTCAGAATTTGAAACTGATGATTATCCTTCTCCTATAGTTCCTCATAATTTTGCTCGAAACAGAGTTTTAAGCATTTTTAACGAAGCATTCAAGGAGTAAAATGAAAGAATAATAATGATTTAAAATATTAAACGATTATAATATATTTTTCCACATTTTCTGCTTTTGAAGAATTAATATCAAAACTTCACTACAAAGTATCTACATCCATACTGAAATTTCAAGCTGGATTCAATTAATCACCTTATTGTCTTTAGTAAAAGTGAGGTTTGTAAAAACTTTCTATCAAAGATTTAGATTAAAAATAATGAATAATAAAAACACTTATGGACAAGAGTATTTTGATTGTTATAAAACAATTATAAATATTTCCGATTTGTAAATGTTGTAATGCATTAATATACAAATTTCATTTAAATTGTAAATAGAGTTGCATGTTTATACATTTTTTTAATTATTTATTAAAAAAAAATAGTAACCATAAAAGTAAATAAATTGAGTAAAAAAGGAATATTATTAGTTAATTTAGGATCACCTAAATCTACATCCGTAAATGACGTAAAAGAATATCTTGGAGAGTTTTTAATGGATGAAAGAGTTATTGACTATAATTGGATTCTAAGAACACTTTTAGTAAAAGGAATAATTCTAAATACAAGACCATCAAAATCCGCACAAGCTTATGAGAAAATTTGGACAGATGCGGGATCTCCTTTAATAGTCATTACTGAAAAAATAAAAAATAAATTACAAAATATTGTTGATATACCTGTTGAAATAGGAATGAGATATGCTGAACCTAGTATAGAAAATGGAATTTCTAAACTAGTTGAGAAAGGAGTCAATAAGATTGTACTATTTCCATTGTATCCTCAATATGCTATGAGTACAACAGAATCTGTAGTAGAGAAATCAGAAAAAGTAAGAAAAGAAAAATTTCCATTTGTTAAAATAAATTATGTGGAACCATTTTATAATAAAGATATATATATAGATTGTCTTGTTGAAAGTATAAAAGACAAGTTTTCGAATGATTTTGATGGGCTGTTATTTTCTTACCACGGTATCCCAGAAAGACATATTTATAAAACAGATCCTACAAGGACTTGTAATTTAAGTGACTGTTGTGATAGAGAATTTAATCCAAGTCATCAATTCTGTTATCGTCATCAATGTTTTGAGACAACAAAAAAAGTTATAGAAAAATTAAATTTATCTCGCGAAAAAACAATTGTTTCATTTCAATCTAGACTAGGAAAAGATAAATGGATTGAGCCATATACAGATTCTACTTTAAAAGTTTTACCATCAAAAGGAATAAAAAAATTGGCAGTTGTTTGCCCTGCATTTGTATCTGATTGTTTGGAAACTCTAGAGGAAATAGCAATGGAAGGAAAAGAAATATTTATTGATAATGGGGGAGAAGCTTATGAGTATATTTCATGTCTAAATGATAATGATTCATGGATACATGTAATCAAAACTTTATGTGAAGAAAAAATAGATGATTTTTATTTATTATAATCTTAAACATTTAACAATTATAGATTAAATTCAAATATTCTACATAGACTTTTAATTGTTAAAAGTGATTCTATCAGTTATTAGTATGCTATTAAGCTAATAGATCTAAATTTTGCATATAAGATTCTTAAAATGTTTTTAAAAGATTAGCTATTTACAGAGAAGTGTATATAAATCAAAAATATTAATATAAGAATGGTTCTGTTATAAAGGATTTATAATAGAACCATTTTCATTTTTTACAAAACAATTGCTAAGCGCAAAGCGAAAGAAATTTATATATCAAATTGGTATATAGTTTCAAGAACAATGTTTATTATTGTTGTTCTTATAGTTTGTTATTTACTTCTGGCAAAATGGAATGGGAGAAACTATAATGCAGGGTTATTATTGTTGTATTTCATCACTTCGTAGACAATAAATATAATTATTTTAGTATTGATTTCAGTATTTCATATGGAGTTTTTCCTTTAAATGATCCATGTGATCTATTGAAATTTAGCTGGTGTTTTCCAGGGGATTGATATCAATCCCGCATCTGTTTATGATATTCATTTTTTGAATGATATAAATCTCAACTATGCGATCAGTTTATGATTAGACGCAATTATGCAACGACTTTTGAAAGGTTTAAAACCAGAATTCCAGCTAAAATTACTACACTAATAGTGATTCAGTACATTAATAAAATTACTTTAATTGAAATATTAAAAATCTAAAAACTCAAATTATTTAAAATTCACAAGGGGTTTTTTAAATAGTTTATTGTTTTTATAAAGGTGCTTTTTTATCATTTTAAGAAAAAATGGCACTTTAATTGATTTATATCATAATAAAATTATGTATAATATAAATAAATAACAATAAAGCTATAAGTTTTGTGTTGATTTTATTTTTTCTTATTACGTTCTATTCGTCAATTCTAATTCATTAATTAATATTAGCATATGAAAAAATCAAAAAAATCAGACCTTAAATCAGAACAAATGAGTCAATTTACAATTGATAATTCGAATCAAAAATTGACGACTAATGATGGTGTGTCTATCTATGATAATAATAACACCTTAAAAGTTGGAGATAGAGGACCTTCTTTACAACAAGACCATATATACTTTGATAAGTTGGGTCATTTCGATCGAGAAAGAATACCTGAACGAGTTGTACATGCTCGAGGTAGTGGAGCCCACGGAATATTAGAAATACATGAGGATATAAGTGAATATACATGTGCAAATTTTCTTCAAAAAGGTAAAACAACACCACTATTTATTCGTTTTTCAACTGTTGCAGGATTTAAAGGATCAACAGATTTAGCTAGGGATGTTAGAGGATTTTCAGTAAAATTTTATACAGAAGATGGTAATTATGATTTAGTTGGAAATAACATTCCTGTATTTTTTATTCAAGATGCTATGAATTTCCCTGATTTAATACATGCTGTTAAGCCAGAGCCAGATAAAGAAATTCCCCAAGCTGCTTCAGCGCACGATACTTTTTGGGATTTTATTTCATTAATGCCTGAATCTGCACATATGATAATGTGGGCGATGTCTGACCGAGCAATTCCTCGAAGCCTTAGAATGATGGAGGGGTTTGGTGTACATACATTTAAATTGATTAATGAGAAAGGTAAAGCAACTTTTGTTAAATTCCATTGGAAACCTAAATTAGGAGTGCATTCTGTTGCGTGGAATGAAGCTCAAAAAATATCAGGATTTAATTCTGACTTTCACCGTCTAGATCTATGGGAAGCTATTGATGAAGGAAATTTTCCGCAGTGGGATTTAGGTGTTCAGCTAATTCCTGAAGAAGATGAATTAAAATATTCTTTTGATATCTTGGATGCTACGAAATTGGTTCCAGAAGAATTAGTTCCTGTAAAAATCATTGGAACGATGACCCTTAACCGCAATCCCGACAATTTTTTTGCTGAAACTGAACAAGTGGCTTTTGACCCTGGAAGAATTATCCCAGGTATTGATTTATCTGATGATCCTTTATTGCAAGGTCGTATTTTTTCGTATATGGATACACAGAATTATAGATTAGGTGGAGCAAATTTCCATGAAATACCTATTAATAGATCATTAAACCAAAAGCATAATAATCAAAAAGATGGAACAGGGAGAATTGATATACTGAAAGGAGGTGTAAGTTATTTTCCTAACAGCAAAGCTTCTGGTTGCCCATATCATGCAATGTTAAAGGGAGAGGAAGGTTTTCAATCTCATGAACAAAAGGTAGAAGGGAAGAAAGTAAGGGCTAGATCTGATTCTTTTGCTGATCATTTCTCGCAAGCAACTTTGTTTTTTAATTCTCAATCCAAACCAGAGAAACAACATATTATAGATGCTTTTAGTTTTGAATTGAGTAAGGTTTCTGATCCAAAAATTAGAGAGAGGCAAGTTGCTATACTTTATCAAATTGATAAAACTTTAGCGCAAAAAGTAGGAGATAGTCTTGGTATTATCCCTCCAAAAAAGTTGGATGAGCTGACATTAAGTTTTGCAAGGCAAAATCATCCCAATTATCCTCTGAAGCCTAAAAAACAAGAAATAAATTCATCTGATGCACTGAGTATGAAAGTAAAAGAAGGTGAAGGGATTATTAAAACCAGAAAAGTAGCCTTTTTAGTAGATAATGGTGTTTCTAAAAAAAGTGTAGATCAATTAAAAAAAGCATTGGAAAAAGAGGGAGCTCAAGCGGTATTAATTTCATCTAAAGTTGGAGAGCTAACTTATGAAGAAGGAAGTAAAGAAAAGATTTCCCATAGTTATCTTACAGATCCATCTGTTTGTTATGATGCAGTGTTTACACCATCAGGCAAATCAATAGAATCTTTAAAATTGAATCCAGATTATTATGAATTTATCAATGATTCTTACAGACATTGTAAAATATTAGCATTTGCAAAAGGAGCAGGTTCGTTAATGGATAATTCATTTGTTAAACTTGATAGAGGAGTGATTTTAGAAGATGAAAATGAGAATTGGATTGCGGATTTTATTCAAGTAATGAAATTACATCGTATTTGGGACCGTGAAGAAGAAAGGAAGGTTCCTTCATAATAAAATGTTTAACGTGATATAAATATAAAATTTAGACGAATGATATTACAACTTAGTCCTACAATACTTGTTGATACCCCTATTGGTAGAGGTCGTACTATTTTTATAATTGATTATGGTATGCATCAAAATTCGTGTTGGGTTGTAACGATGGAAAAAAATGGCATTGTAAAACATTTTGATAGCAATGACATTATAGTTTGTACAAATTTTACTTTTCATATCAATGAGGAGAAAAATTGTTTTAATCATAAAACTGATAATCATTAAAAATAAAATATGGGAAATGCACAGTCACCGACAGAAAATTTGAGCGGAAATAAAGCCATTGAAAAGATAAAAACTATTGCTGAAACTGCCCGAACTTGCTTTTTTACCACCAATATTGGCGGTAATACTACAAGTAGACCAATGGCTCTTCAAGAAGTAGATGAGGCTGGTATCCTCTGGTTTTTGAGTGATGTTCGTTCACTGAAAAATGATGAAATTGAAGCCAATCCTAATGTAGAACTGTATTTTATGAATAATTCTAAATACGAATACATCTTTATTAAAGGAAAAGCCAGTGTTTCAAAAGATAAAACTTTAATTGATAAATATTGGACCAATTTTGCAAATGCTTGGTTTGATGGAAAAGACGATCCTAATATCAGTCTAATAAAAGTTTCGCCAAACGATGGGTATTATTACGAAACCAAAGACAATAAGTTTATTGCCATGTCGAAAATGCTTTTTGCCGCCGTTACAGGAAGTACAATTGAAGACGGAGGAATTGAAGGAGAACTGAAACTATAAAGAATAAATTATTGTCTTCTACAATGTTAATTAATTAAAGAAAAATGCAGAAACAAACTATTTATGGCATTGCATTTGAAATATTATTTTTATTAACGCAATTTATTAATATTTAAAAATCACACATTATGGGAATTCTAACATGGATAATTTTCGGCCTTATAGCCGGAGCAATAGCAAAAGCAATACACCCTGGTAACGATCCAGGTGGTTGGATAGTAACAATAATTATTGGGATTATTGGAGCTGTTGTCGGTGGGTGGCTTGGATCGATGCTTTTAGGTGTCGATGTAAGCGGATTTAATATTTCTAGTTTTTTAGTTGCAATTGCTGGAGCAGTTTTATGTCTAGCAGTGTATAGAATGATTTCGAAAAAATAGACTGTCTAATTAACGATTAAAATACTGTAAAGTCTCAGAGCGCTGAGACTTTTTGTTTAATATTACTATTTATAATTATGAAAAATACAGTCATTGATTTAATTACTAAAACAGCGGTAATTACTGGCGCTTCTAGTGGTGTTGGCTTAGCTACAGCACACTTATTTGCTCAAAATGGATATCAATTGGTTTTGGCAGCACGAGGTGTAGAAGGTTTAGAAAAGGCGGTTTCAGAATGCAATGCTTTCGGTGGAAAAGCGGTTTATAAATCAACTGACGTTTCTAATGCAAATGAAGTAAAAGATTTAGTTGAATTTGCTCTGAAAGAATTTGGACGCATAGATGTGTGGGTGAATAATGCAGGTGTTATGGCAAGTGGAAAATTTGAGGAAATTCCTATGGACATAAACGAACAAGTAATCAAAACCAATTTAATGGGGTATATGCACGGAGCGTACTACGTTTTACCCGTTTTTAAAGAACAAAATCAAGGCATTTTAATTAATAATGTTTCCATTGGAGGATATATGCCAGCTCCATTTAGTTCGGTATATTCGGCAACTAAAACAGGAATAAAAGGGTTGATGAGTGGTTTACAAAGTGAGTATAGTGTGTATCCCGAAATTCATATTTGCAACGTTTATCCACAAGTTCAACAATCTACAGGAAATATGCATTCCGCTAAATTCTCAGGTTTAGATTTTAAAATACCTCCGTTTGCAGCCGATCCTAAAGATACCGCAAAGGTGATATATAATTTAATAAATAAACCTAAAAATGATACCTTTCCAGACGCCACATCATTTATGTTAAAGCTTGCACATGGAGCTTTTCCAGAAACCTTTACCAATTTAGCAACAGGTGTTTTAAGGCTGATGATGAAGGTGAAAAAAGGAAAGGCTGATGAAGGTAATGTTTTACAACCTTCTACGGATCCACATGCTGTTTATGGAAAGATGGCTATTCCAGTACCAACAAAAACAAATCAAAAAATCATCGGAACATCGCTAGTATTCGCTGCAGGATTTTTTGTAGCGAAACATTTAAAAAATAAATCAAAAAAAACAAATTAATTTGAAACTGCTAAAATTCACATCCAAAGGTATTTATTGCATTCCAGGGAAGTTTTATATTGATCCTTGGCGACCTGTAGATTTAGCAGTTATCACGCATGGACATGCCGATCACGCTCGAAGTGGAATGAAAAAATATTTGTGTCATCATTTCACTAAACCTATTTTATTTTCAAGAATTGGTAGAAATATCGAATGCGAAAGTATTGGTTATGGCGAACAACTAACTATAAATGGGGTTAAAGTTTCATTACATTCTGCAGGTCACATAATCGGCTCAGCACAAATTAGGATAGAGTATAAAGGTTATGTAAGCGTAATTTCTGGAGATTATAAATTGCAAGATGATGGGCTTTCTACGGCTTTTGAAGCTGTAAAATGCCACGAATTCATTACCGAAAGTACCTTCGGTCTTCCTGTTTACAATTGGCTTTCTGTGGCAGAACAAGAATAAAACATACGTGATTGGGTAGATCATAATAGAGCGAAAGGAAAAACTTCGGTCTTTATAGAGGATTCTTTAGGGAAATCGCAGCGTATTATGAAAGCATTGGAGGGTATTGGAGAGTTAAATGTCCATTATTCCATTGCAAAATTGAATGAGGCTTACGAAAGTGTTGGTGTTACATTACCTGAGTACAAAACAATAGATTTACGTGATGACAAAAAGCATTTGGATGGAAAAATAATTTTGTTGCTACCTTCTTTGGTTGATAATCCAGTGATGAAGAAAATACCTAATATTTTCTCTTTATTTTCTAGCAATCAAAAATCCCTTAAGTTTTATTAAAATTAAGGGATTTTTGATTTTACAAGAATTAATTTATTCTGCTAATGGGTTGATTTGGTCTGCAGTAGGAAATTCCTGTCCTGTTTGACCAATAGTCTTATTCAAATCAAATTTTGCAGCATCAGACATATTAGCACCACCAGCTAATTTAGCTTTATCTAGCAAGTCTAAAGCTAATTTCTCTTCTTCTCTTTGTTCAGCAACCAACCATTGTAAGAAATTCCATGTAGCCCAATCCTCTTCATCCATGCTCATTTTGACAATTTTATAAATGGATTCTGTATTTTCAATTTCTTGTTTTAGAACAGCTTGAAAACACTCTAATACATTTTTTGGTTCAGGACCAGGTTTTTGTATAGCTTCGATTTTTACAATTCCTCCTCTTTCTTGAACGTATTCCATAACTTTAGCCATATGTACACGCTCTTCCTGTGAGTGTTTCATCATAAAATTTTTGATTCCATCTAATTGATTTTCGTCTGCCCAGCAAGCAAGCATCAAATACATTTGCGCAGAAAAGGCTTCTAAAGTGATTTGATCATTTAAAGCTTTTTGTAAATTTTTTGAAATTCTAGTTGTATTCATTTTTGTGATTATTTAGTTATGATATTTTAATTTGGAATTTTCAGACCAAACTATTAATTTAAATGTTAATACTTTCTAAAATATTGATGTATTCATATATTGATCTCTATTGAATATGGTTATTTTTGAGTTGATTTGATTGCCCAAAGCATGAGTAATGGTTGTAAAAATAGTCTTGCTAAACGCTTCTGATCCGTATCTAGACCAAATCCATTTCTATGATTTTTATATTGTGCCCAATTTCCAGGGAATACAGCAGCAAAAAATCCTGCAATAACTTTACCTACAAGTTCTTTCTTTTTGTCCGATACTAATATAATTGAACTACCAAGTGCTATTTCTACCACTCCTGAATATACAACAGTATCATCTTTCTCTAAGGGTACCCAATTAGGAACTTGAGCTTTGAACTCTTTTCTCGCAATTGTTAAATGTGTAATACCCGCTACCACTAAAAAAGCACCTAGGCTATAACGAGCTATATTTTGTTTTGTTTTCTTTTTCATAATAATATTTTATTTAGTATTTGCCGTCCAATTAAATCAAATAATCTTTCTAATTTTATGAATGTAGTTATAAAATAAGAATAGAAATTTACTTTTAATTATTTAGTTGGTCGATCAAAACCAAAAGTTTCTAAGCGACTATCTTTTTGGTTAAGAATAATATTTTTTAAAACTTGAGCTGCAACCATCGAAAAAGTAATCCCATTTCCCCCATAACCTAATGCAAATAATGTTCGGTCACCTTTTTTCCAAGGACCCATATAAGGTAAACCATCATTTGTAGAGCTAAAAGTTCCGCACCAAGCCATTTCAGTATTAAATTCAATTTCTGGATATAATCTGCTAAATTTACGTTCAAGAGTTCTAATTTTTGCTCGAAGTAAATCATCTCTTTTATCAGGATTTTGAAAATCTTCATCTTCACCACCAACTATCAATCGATTATCTTTTGTTGTTCGCATATA
This sequence comes from Empedobacter sp. R132-2, assembly GCF_030324375.1. Classification (NCBI taxonomy): domain Bacteria; kingdom Pseudomonadati; phylum Bacteroidota; class Flavobacteriia; order Flavobacteriales; family Weeksellaceae; genus Empedobacter; species Empedobacter sp. R132-2. Next base: position 2,128 of record NZ_JACAGG010000043.1, on the reverse strand, counting down.
AAGATATGGTTCTGCTGTTTCCCATATTAAGCTACGATTTGGCCAAACCATTTTTTTATCAATGGGAGCCGAACAAATGGCGTAAGTAGATAATAAATTCATTACTTTTTTAGGTAGAAATTGACCTGCTTCAAAACCAGTAGCAACAATTACATACTTGCACGAAATAGTATGTCCATGCTCCGTCCATAGTTCGCAATTGTTCTTATTTTCGTCTATTTTTTCCACTTTTGTATGGGTAAAAATCTGTAATTGATGTTTTTCTTGATGATACTTTAATAAATTGATAGCGCCTTTATATGCATCCATCTGAGCAGAAGTATCATTTTGCAATGCTGCAATTCCGTCAATATTTTGGTAAGTTTTCAATTGCTTAGCATCTAAATACTTGACAGGCAAACCGACTTCTGTTCTTATTGTATATTCTTCATCTAACAATTTCACACCTTGCTGATTACTCGCTAATAAAACTGTAGGAACACGTGTAAAATCAGCATCAATATTAGTTTTTTTGAATATATTTTCTATAACTGTAATAGAATCCAAGCAATTAAAATAAGCATCAATAGCAATTTTTTCGGGAACAATATTTACTAATTTACTTAACGGGGTATCAATTTCATATTGTAATTGAGCAGTACTTGCTGCAGAACTTCCTGTAGAAATTGTTCGTTTATCGATAAGAGCACATTCTATACCTGCTTCACATAATTCGTGCGCAACTAAAGCTCCTGTAATGCCGGAGCCAATTATAGCAACATCTATTTTAAAATCATTTCGAAGAGGATGATATAAATCAAAAAATTCGTTTTTAACAATCCAATAAGGTAATCCAGAATGTAAATCCATAGTTGCGAACTTGTTTAAGTTGAAATTTAGTTACCTAAAAAATCAAGCCAAATTTTGATTGTTGACTTTTTTATTACAGAAATCGCTAATATTTCATAATTGGCTTAATGATTGTGATGAATATGATCATAATCTATCAGTTAGATTATTATTTATAAACCACTTAAAAATATTATTATGGCTAAATTAAAACGAAAAGATTATAAACTAAATTATATCGATTACGGTAATAAACTTGCTCAACCCGTTATTTTGATTCATGGTTGGCCGCTTAGTTTACAATCGTGGGAATATCAAATTCCTAAAATTGTAGAAGCTGGTTTTCGTTGTATTGCCTATGATCGAAAAGGTTTTGGAAAATCTTGTGCGACATGGGATCGTTACGATTATGATGCATTGGCTGAAGATTTACATGCCTTGATTGATGATTTACAATTGGAAAATGTTGTGTTAGTAGGTTTTTCGATGGGTGGAGGAGAAGTTGTGCGTTATATTACCAATTATGGAAACAGTAATATTTCGAAAATAGCATTGATCAGTTCAATTATTCCACTCGTAAAACAAACTGATGATAACGAACACGGCGTTCCACAAAAAGACTTAGATCAGATTGTTCATCAACTTGAAACAAATCGTTTAGAATTTTTAGAAGGTTTTCATAAAGGTTTTTATAATCATGGCTTGTTAAAAAAATCTGTAAGCAAAGAACAATTAGATTTTGATTTTTCGGTTGCTTCGCATGCTTCACCTATTGCAACTTTGAGAGCTGCACGCTCTTGGATGGACACAGATTTTAGAGCTGAATGTAAAATGATAGATGTTCCAACATTAATTATTCATGGAAAAGAGGATCAAACTGTACCAATTAAAACAGCTGGAGATCAAGCTGCAAAATTGATCGCGAAATCGACTTACATTGTGTATGACGATGCGCCGCATGGATTGAATATAACTCATAAAGAACAGTTGAATATGGATTTGATTGAGTTTTTGTTAAATATCGAACATAAAAAAGAGTAGAAGATGGGAAAAGTAAATAAAACAATTGTTTCTAGTTTGGCAATTGCTGGTTTAGGAGGACTTTGCTATGCTTGGCTTAATTTTAGAAAAGTAAAAATACCAACTTATGTAGAAGGTTGTTTTAGTTTTTGATCAAAACAATAATGTTGATAATCAATCCAAACAGAATTTTGATGTAAATCATTGTGGGTACGTCATATCCTCGTAGACTAAATTAGTAAAAAACTAATATAGCTTTATGATGATTAAAAAGACAAAA
>NZ_JACAGG010000042.1:0-22018 GCF_030324375.1 Empedobacter sp. R132-2 | reverse complement strand
TTTTGAGTTTAATAATAATTTACAATTTTTAAAAAATGTAGCTTAACTTACACTGGAAAATTCAGGGGGATATCCAAAATATACAAACAAAACTACATTGTATACCTTATTGTGTAAAACAAAAAATCTCCTTAAAAACACTTCTAAAGAGGTTGTATATTTTATTTGAAAAATTGAGTTTGCAATATTTATATATGTTAGTCGTGGTATTTTAAATAGAGATATATTGAAAGCATTATTCCTTTGTGAAGTTCAGTTAAATATGAGGTATTAATCTCAGAAATATTAATCATTTCATTTGGTGAATAATTTTCCATCATAATTTAGCTGTTATAATCCCAAAATTCATGCAGTGAGTTGTTTAAATATAAATTTAAAGCAAACTTTAAATCATCATTCTTAGTTATTTCGAGAATTTCATTTGTTAAGTCAGGTTTAAAAGACCAAATCCAACATAAAATTTCATCTTCCGAAGGCGAGTTATTGTCTGGGATAAATTCAATAAAACCATCATTGACTCCAATTATATTTACAACAATACAGTTTACAACAGATAATCTTTCATCGAAATTTTCAAAGTCAACTATTTCTTCAAAAGGGATTTCGTTCGGATAATTTTCGATTAATTCTTTAAGCGTCTTGTTTTTCATAATGCCGTAAATCTTTATCTTTAAACGGAGAAAAATATAGTAAAATTAAAAATAATCTATATTTCTTTATACTATCCCAAACATACAACAACCATCTCATAATAAATTACGGTTTCACATAAATACAAAAAACCTCCCTAAAATTGCTTTTAAAGAGGTTACTATTTTGTGTTTTTGTATCTAAAACTGAAGTTGTGCAACAGTTCCCCGTGTTATCGGTTCGTTCTTCTTTTCGTTCTTAACAGGTCTTTCCTACTTATATTAATTGAGCATCGCATCTATTTTCTTCAACCATCCTTCAATTTCGTTTGCTGTATCTCTTTCTTTAACTCTTTTTGCAGTCATATTTGGAAAAGCCTTATTAGCGAGATATATTTTAGCTCTTGTGTCTCCCATCACTCCATCATAACCCATTTTGGCCGAAAACGCTTCTGCAAATAGTTTTGGAACTCCTTTTTTATCAGCCGAAGGATTGTCAGTAACAACAACTTCGACGTCATATGCTTCCTTGATTGCTTCACTGTGTAAATAACTTTCTATTTCGTGTTTTTGGGTTAAGACACCCCAGGATCCATCAGTTCTTGAATTTACTTCCGCTACGGACACAGAGTAGGTGGTTACATCATTATCATAGATATGACACTCTTTACATCCCAACCCTTTTAAATAATGCTCATTTACCCAATGTTTGAGTGTTGACCCTCCCATTAACACAAATGCAATTCGAGGATCATTTGATAAGTCAATTAAGGTATTGTCCTCTAAATGTAATGCTCGACTTAAACATTTTAATGCTGTAACATCTGTAGGTCCTTCAACACATATGAGAACTTTAACTCTACTATCGGGGGTTATTCCCAATGCATTTGCAACTTTAGCAAAAACGTCAACTCCAGATTCAATTAAAGGTTTTCCGTGTTCGTCTCTGTCAATAAATCTAATGCTGTTTGCTGGAAGTTCAGAAGCCAAGCCAGGACTGTGAGTTGTTAAAATTACTTGACAACCATTTTCTTCTGATAATGCTCGAAAAGAGTCTATCAAAATTTTTTGATTATTCGGATGCTGAGCTGTTTCAGGTTCTTCTAAAGCATAAATAATACTTCTTTTATTTGAAGTTTTAAGTCGTCTTTCCGCTTCTGCTTTAAAGAAACTTACAAGTATCATCCTTCTAACTCCACTACCTCTTTTATTAAGTGGTATTCCGTCATCTGTATCCATATTGATAGAAAACAATCCAGTCCATTTTGCAGCTGTTGGTGGTGTAAATTCTGGAGCAAGTTTACTGGCTAATTTTGGGTCAATAGTTTTTAATGCTTCGTGTGTGCTTGCGGCTATTTCTTCAGCTTTCTCACGAACTTTATTCTGGATTTTCTCTAAATCCTCTTTAACCTCAGCGATTGCGGTAGCAATCGCCGCTTTCATTGGATTTTGAACTTCTTTGTCTTTGTCTTGGCTATTTCTGTCGCTTTGAAATAATGCAAAAATTGGCAAATGAGATTCAATCTGTTCCCAAATTCTTTTGCTGTCCTCCTTTGGTTTACTTACAGGTATTGAAATTTCTTTTAGTTCCAAATCCTCAAAGGAATTCCAAATTGCTTTTCTCATCGTTGGATTACCTTTGAGTGAACTATCTAAGGTTTTTTGTTTAATAATTGCTTGAAGTTCTTTTTCTTTTAACTCGAGAAGGTTGTCAGCTCCAGCAACAGTTGGGTGATTTGCAATAATGTATGCTTCAAATGTAGGGGTAGCTTTACCACAAGCAAAGACCTTTTGAATTTTTAAAGTACCTTCACTAGATAACAAAAACTCGTCAGCAAGTGACGTTGGAGAAGATGCATCAACAGTTAATTCTATTGGTAAATCTTTAAACTCACAAGTAATTGTCACTTCATTGTTACCGCTATAAATGTTTGCGTCTCCACTTTCTATTTTAACTGTGTCGTTATTAAAGAAAATTTCTAATGCTTCTAAAATTGTAGATTTACCAATATCGTTTTTTCCAATGAAGGTTGTAAGGTCGTCAATAGTAACTTTTGTTTCGTCCGCGTAACAGCGGAAATTTTTTATTGTTATAGAGGTTAATTTCATTTTTTGTCGTTAGTGTTTTGTTAGTACTGGCCGGTTTTAGAATGACCGATAACATTGTTTTTTCACGAAACTACTATAGCATTAGTTTCGTATAAATAACAAATATATAAATTAATCTAATTTATAACCATTATTGTGTAAATAAGTAAAGGGCTTCTATATAGAAGCCTTTGTTTATATTAATCTGATGTATTTAAGTAAAATAAAATACTCTGGAGTTAGACAAACCTAAAATTAACTCCAGAGTACTATTACTAACTTTAACAATGCCTACTGGTTAATCTTACTAATTTAGTATATCGCTTTTAAACTAAACGTTTTTATTCACTTAATGTCTTATATTTTTAAAAACTAAAAATCAAGGTTATTCTCTTTAATATATTTCTTAACATCTATTGATATATTAAAAATATTTAATTTATCTTGATTTAATGCATTAGCTAAAATAATTAGTGAATCTAGAGTTGGATTAGCACTTCCGTTTTCAATCGATAATAAAGTATTTTTGGAAAGTCCTTTAGTTTTATCAGCTAATTCTTGTTGTGATATACTTCTATCAATATAATCTGAACTTTTTATATCCTTTCTCAAAGAGGTTAAATAAATACCTAATTTCTCTTTTTCTGTCATTTTATTCTTAGTTAAAAATAAAATTGTAACTATTTGAATAAAATAATGGTACAATATATTGTACTATTCAATTTTAATTTGTACTTTTGAATGTATAAAATTAATACAGAGAATTTTATTAAAATAAATATATAAGCTTAGTCTTATTTTTTCCTGAATAGAAAACTGCCAATTTTCAATAGGAACGGGAAAATAAGTATCTTTGCTCACGTCTTAGGGCGTGGGCTTACTTATTCGTTCCTGGTATGGCAGTACCTCTATTCGGATTTGTAAGTTCCACGCCTTTTTCTTGGTCGTTTCTTCCATTACAAATAGCACTGAACTTCATACAATAAATACACTTGGTTTTATTCCTCTACAAATCAAGTGATATACACTCTCTATAAATATGTGTTTCTTAAAATAGAAATACACAGATGGTTATTCGATTCTACAAGAATTGAAAAGTGATAGAAATAAATTCTCGAAATGACAGAATATTAGAGAAATAATGTGTTAAAAAGTGTTAAATTCCTGTATCGGTGTATATCGAAAATGACACTTTTCTGTATCGGTTGTGTATCCACGCTGTATCCATTCTGTATCCATTGTATATGCGTTCCGTATGGTTTGTTCGAGGTTCGTGTATCGATGTTGAGTTGTAAAATGTAGTATGTATTAAGTAAAATGTACAATGTATGATGTATTTGAAAAAGGATTATAAAAATGTCATATGATTTGGAGGCGAGTGTCAAAAAGTTGATCGCCATGGTTAAAATATTTTACTGTTTGCGCAGCAAATGATTTAAAATATTGAATGGCTGAAACTTATTTTGACCGTCGAAAATCAAAGACAAGTCTTTTTTCGTTAGTTTTTTTGACGAAAAAAAGTGACATTAAAAAAAGTGACATTTCGATACTATTTTCTTTTTCTATGAAACGAAAATCACTCAATGTGACAGCAAGAAAGAATAACACGTAAAACGTTAAGCGTAGACCGTATAACGTAAAAAGAAAAACCCCTTTCCCAAAAACAAAGTTGGCGCGATGTACAGGAAAAGGAGTGGCTTTTAAAACTAATGTTGAATTAAAAAACGTATGTAAAATCATGAAAGAGTAAACAGATTCACACTCTATCCCCCGAAGACAACACAAAGAGTATAAATGATCTTCATAAAGTGATTAGTGTTAATTTTTAGTTTTCATTTATTAATGTAATTTTTAAAACTTGTCAGAGGGGGATATTTTTAGGAGGAATATAGGATAAAAGTAGACGAGCTCACGCGAGCATGATAATAGAGATGAAATTCTAAATGGAATTTACGATAATTAGAAGTTCTCTATTTATTGCTTTTTGCTTGATCAAAAAGTAATCAAAAAATCAAGTCTTTGCTTACAAGTCGGTCAATAATGGCTACTCGCTAAATGCTTTGAATCATTCGCATATGAAATGCGAACATAAATCATTTTAACGCTCTTTACGCCTAATTGACACTCGACTTTTCAGCAATGACCGTTTCTAAACTCGTTGTTAAAAGTGAATTTGAGTATATAAATAAGAATTAAAAATCCGACGATTTAGAATCGAAATGTAATTCAACTCTAAATTATTGGAATAAAAAAGTTGGAGTGTTTGAGTGGAGTGAGTTGCCAACTTTATGGAAATAATTTATTTAGTTGAATCATTGAGAGACTACTGTCGGCATCTTTTTTTGTTTCGTTTTTTTGGATGCTCAAAAAAATGAAAGGAAGAAATTTTTCGACAAGCTAAGAATACCAACGAGATGAGATTCTGAGACAAGCCCAGAATGACAAAATCCGTTATAAAAAGTGAACTTGAGTATTAATAAGAATAAAAACGTAAAACGTTAAGCGTAAAACTTATAACGCAAAAAGATAAAACCTCCTTTCCCAAAAACAAAGTTGGCGCGATGTACAGGAAAAGGAGTGGCTTTTAAAACTAATGTTGAATTTTAAAAAACTATTGTAAAATTATGAAAAAATTTTACTTCAAACTCAGTAGGCAGTCATTTACTGTATTATTGGGATTGTTTTGTGCAACACCCTTGTTAGCACAAACAGGTAAAACCGTTACTGGAACGGTAAAAGAACTACAAGTCCCACTGGTGGGCGTAATGGTAAAAGAGGAGGGAACCGATAATTCCACCTTTACCGATGATAATGGAAACTATTCGTTGACTTTACAACAGGATGATGCTAAATTAATTTTTGAGCAATTGGATTTCCCTATTCGAGAAGAAGCAGTGTTGAATAGAAGTGTGATCAATGTACGTTTCACAAAAGAAGACAACGGGATTCAGCTGAAAGATGTGGTGATCAATGCAGGATACTACTCCGTAAAAGACAAAGAACGAACGGGGTCAATTGCACGTGTAACGGCTAAAGAAATTGAGAATCAGCCTGTGAATAATGTGTTAGATGCCTTGCAGGGTAGAGTTGCAGGTTTAGAAATTACGCCAACTACAGGAACAGCAGGTGGTGGTTATACCATTCGGTTAAGAGGACAGAATAGTATAAGTGCGGGGAATGATCCATTGTTTATAATAGATGGGGTTCCGTTTGATATGAATTCTATGTCTTACACCAGTATCTCCAATACCGTAATGCCCAATTCAAACATTAATCCGTTAAATTCTATCGATCCAAAATCAATAGAGAAGATTGAAGTTTTAAAAGACGCGGATGCTACTGCTATTTATGGTTCGCGTGGTGCAAATGGGGTGATTTTGATAACGACTAAAAAGGGACAAAAGAGAAAAACTACATTTAATATAGATTCTTCAATTAGTGTCAATTCCATTACAAAAAAAGTAAATCTTCTAAATACAGAACAATACCTCATGATGCGAAAGAAAGCATTTGCAAATGATGGGATTACAAACTACCCAACAAATGCGTATGATATTAATGGAGCATGGGATCAAACGCGATACACCGATTGGCAAAAAGTACTAATAGGGAATACTGGTACAACCAATAATACAAGACTAAATATTATGGGTGGTGATGAGCAAACAAGTTTTATGATTGGCACCAATTTTATGAAAGAAACTTCTGTTTTATATGGGGATTATAGCTATAAAAAACTGAATGCCTTTGTCAATCTTAATCATTCTTCTAAAAACAATAGATTTAAAGTAGGTACTGTCCTAATTTATGGAGATGATAACAATGTATTACCAATAGAAAACTTAGCGCGTACAGCTAAAAAATTAGCTCCCAATGCACCCGCTTTATTCGATGAAAATGGAAATCTAAATTGGGAAAATAATACATGGACAAACCCTATAGCATCTACTTATAGTACCTATCGTAGTCATGCAAATGTGTTGAATACCAGCTTTAATATGAGCTATGCTTTAACGGATCAATTAACATTTAAAACGAATTTAGGTTACAATCATTCAATTTTAAAAGATAAAAGTTTCAATCCACATACAGTAAGAAATCCTGTGTATGGTAATACAAGTGCTGATAGTAGTGTCATAATGAATGAGAATGAAAAAGAAGTATGGTCAATAGAACCGCAATTGGATTATCATCTTAGTTGGACAAATAGTGAAATTACCTTGAATGTAGGAGCAACTTTTATGATGAACGAACAAAATCAGTTGGTTACAAGAGGAGTTGGCTTCGCAGATAATGCACTAATGAATGTGAGGAGCGCAGCAAAAACATTTCAATTTCTGCAAGATATTTCTTCACAGTATAAATACAATGCGATCTATGGACGATTTAATTACAGTTTGTATCAAAAATATATTCTTAATCTTACAGCAAGAAGAGATGGATCAAGTCGATTTGGAGAAGCCAATAAACTAGCGAATTTTGGTGCAATAGGCGCTGCTTGGATTTTTTCGAAAGAACATTTTTTGAGTGATCAATCGTGGTTGAGTTTCGGAAAATTGAGAGGGAGTTATGGAATTACTGGAAACGATCAAATAGGGGATTATCAGTATTTGAGTACATATTCTATAAAACAAGATGGTTATGATGGAACAACTTATTTAACACCTTCTCGTTTACATAATCCGAATTTTTCATGGGAAAAAAATCGAAAGATAGAAGGAGCAATAGAATTGGCTTTTCTGAAAAATAGATTAAATCTTGAAGTAAACTATTACCACAATCAATCCAATAATCAGCTAATAGGCTATTCGTTACCTGCTACAACAGGGTTTAAAACAATTCAAGCAAATTTGGATGCAGTAGTGGTTAATAAAGGATTAGAAATTGCGATCCATTCAACCAATATTAAGAAAGATAAATGGCAATGGGAAACATCCTTTTTAATTACATTTCCAAAGAATAAATTAAAAGCGTTCGAAAATCTAGCTCAATCCAGTTATAGCAATCAATATGTTATTGGGCAATCTATAAATATCACAAAGCTATACAATTATATAGGGATAAACCCTGTAAATGGAACTTATATGTTCGAGGATTATAACAATGATGGAAAAATAAGTAGTGCCGATGATCGTAGAATATATACGGATTTCAATCCCAAATGGTACGGAAGTTTAGGAAATACCATTCGTTATAACAATTGGAATCTTGAGGTACTTTTTCAATTCTCGAAAAAGAAAGCCTACAACGAACTGCATACGTTAAATGCAGCAGGTACATTCTTTAATCAACCTACATCGGTTCTAGATGAAGGACGTACGCAAATTTATACAACAGGCTCTAATACAAATGCTGTTGTTGCTCAAAATTATTTTTATACAAGTACTGGAGTTGTAAGTGATGCTTCTTTTGTGAGGTTAAAATCACTCTCGATAAACTACAATGTTCCTCTTAAGAAAAATTATAAAGTCGCTTTATATGCACAAGGTTTTAATCTGCTAACGCTTACGAATTATAAAGGAGGCGATCCCGAACAAATTGAAGATTTTTTACCTCCATTAAAACGTATCGCATTTGGAACAACTATCTCATTTTAAAAAATTGAAACCATGAAGAATAATAGAACAATATATGTGATGAATAGATTCATCCTATTGAATGCCATATTCACATTGGCTGCTTGTAATGATTGGATTGAAACAGATGATCCTAAGGGAGAAATAAAAATTGAAAAGGTTTACAACAACGAGCAAACTGCTAATGCAGCAGTTGCGAGTATTTACAAAGACATGAAAAATGATGGTTTGTTGTCGGGAAGTACAAATGGATCAAGCGTATTATTTAGTTTGTATGCAGATGAACTTGATTTTTATGGTTCTACGAGCAATAACCTTTCAATGTTTCATTCCCATCAATTATTGCCTTCTAATACACTTGTAACGTCTATATGGGCAAATAATTATAGAATTATTTATGAAACAAATTTAGCTATAGAGGCATTAAATAATTCAACGAATTTATCCCTTGAGTTAAAAAATAAATTGATAGCAGAAGTGTTGTTTATTAGAGCATTTACGCATTTTAATTTGATGAATCTATATGGTAAAATACCCTATATCACTACATCTAATTATCAAATCAATCGATATGTTTACCGTGATGAAATAAAGATTGTTTACGATAATATCGAAAAAGATTTGCTCCAAGCAAAAGGTTTATTGGTAAATAATGTGGCGTCTACTGCGAGTAACAGAGCAACTATATATGCAGTGTCAGCCCTATTAAGTAAGGTGTACTTATACCAAGAAAAATGGGATAAAGTAGTGAGTGAATCGCAAGGAATTGTTCAAAATCAGAACTTTTCATTTCAACAACCAATAGAAAATCAATATAAAAAAGAAAGCAAGTCTACAATATTTCAATTTTCATCGACCATAAATGGTGAAAATACGTTAGAAGGATCATATTTTATTATTAATAGCGGACCTCCAACTCGGGTAGCTTTACGACAAGATTTTATAAACCTGTTTAATCCACTCGATAAAAGGTTACAATTTTGGACAAAGAAAGTAAGCAATACAACAAATACACAATCTTGGTATATACCGTATAAATATAAAGAAAATGCAAATACAGGTTCAAGCAAAGAGTTTTCTATTGTATTTGGTTTGTCAGAAATAATCTTGATGAGAGCAGAAGCTTATTTACATACAAATGAATTGGCATTGGCAGTAAAAGAAATTAATATCATTCGAGAGAAAGCAGGGTTAAATCAGTTTAATTCTTCTAATCCAAATGAGATTCAAAAAGAACTTATACTTCAAAGAAAACTAGAATTGTTTACAGAACATGGAAACAGATGGTTTGATTTGAAACGTTGGAAAATAGCCGAGGAAACTCTAAAACCTATAAAATCAAATTGGAAACCAAGAGATTTAATTTTACCAATTCCAGAAAACGAATTATTGATTAATCCTAATCTAAATCCTCAAAACGATGGCTATTAAATATGTCAATTCAATACTAGTTATACTGTTTGTCTGTTTGGGATACTTTTCAAAAGCGCAAGAGATTCAAAAAACTTCGAATTGGACAAAACATACTTTATTTACAGACGTAAGTAGCGATGGAAAGTGGGTTGTTGTAAATGATATGCAAGATAAAAATAATGTTATACTTATACAGACAGAATCAGGTGTTAGAAAAGAATTGGGTTCAATCATTCTTTTGAAATTTTTGAAAAATAATGATATACTATCTTTTGTTGATGATAAATCAAATTTGCATCTAATTGATTTAAAAACATTAAAAACAATCTTGCAAGTTGAGGTACTACATAAAAGATATTTTACAAATCATGATCAAACGATAATTTCATACCTAAGAAAGGGCGAAAAAGAGAAAAAAGATTTACAGTTACTTGATTTGAAGAGTAACAAGTCATATACGATACACGATGTAGAAAACTACCAGTGGCATCCCGTCAAAGATGATTTAATTTTTCTAACATCAAATACGGATTCTAATACTAAAACATTAAAAAAATGGAAATCGGGTTCAGAAAATCAGCAGTCTCTCTTTATAAGCCCAAAAAATGAAGTAAAGATATTAGGATGGCAAAGCGATCAAAAAAGTATACTTCTACTAGAAAACACGGTTGACGGAGGGATACTTTACACGATTAATACCCAAAATAAGGAGGTAAAATCTTTGGCTTGTAAAACATTATTTTCTGATGAGGAAGTTCGTAAAATAAATGGTTTTGATACTACTAGTGATCGTAACGGAATAGTCTTTTTTAATGTAGATATCGTAAAGAGTAAAAATGATAATTACAGTATTTGGGATACCCAAGATGCTTTAATCGCACCTAGAAAAGCTGTTGCTGAAGAATATGTTTTGAATAAACAGAGCATAAGATGGGATACAAAAACGAATGAATTTTCTATCATTACTTCAAATAAATTGAATGCTGTTATCATTAAACCTAATTTTAATTATGCATTAGCGTATGACTTTTTAGAAAATGAACCTTCTACAGAACAATATACTGTTGCCGATTTATACCTAAAAAATTATGAAAAAGGAGAAGAGAAGTTAATTGTTCCTGCACATTATTTTTCTTACGACTATCTTTCGTTTTCGCCGAGTGGAAAATATATCATGTATTTTAAAGATAAAAAATGGTGGGGATATGATACAGAAAATGATAAGTACTTTGATATCACCATACCATCAAATTATTCTTTATATAAAACAAACGATATGTATTATAAACATCCAACACCATATGGAGTAGAAGGGTGGTCTATAAATGAAAATGAAGTGTTTGTGTATGATGAGTTTGATATTTGGATGTATGATATAAAAAATGGTACTGCTAAAAGGTTAACAGCTAGTAATGGGGATATAAGTTATAGATTTAATAAAAAAGAACGAAAAAATACCTCTCACATTGATATCAATCAAAAGTTGATGTTAGATCTATCGACCAAAGATGAGCAAAATGGTTTTGCTTTTTTTGAAAAAGGTAAAATTGTGCCAATTGTCTTAGAATCCTATACAATTGAAAATACTGTATGTATTAACAAACGAACGTGTTTTTTTAAGAAGTTTAGGTATAACTTATCTCCAGTTATCGAACGTATAGATTTGGCTACGAAAAAAAGAAAGATGGTATATCAAAGTAACCCCGATTTGGCAAAGTTAGATTTAGGTAAAAGTGAAAGTATAGAATACAAGAACATAAAAGGAAACAAATCGAAAGGGATTTTACTTTACCCAACTAATTTTAATCCTACCAAGCAATATCCTGTTATTTACTATATATACGAGAATATGACGTATAAAGTAAATCAGTTTGCAAGTCCAACAAAACATACGGAGGACGGTTTTAACATTCTTAATTATATATTGGATGGGTATTTTGTTTTTTTACCCAATTTAGATTATCAAATAGGAAATTTAGGTGAATCAATTGTCGTGAATATAGAAAATAGTGTAGAAGAACTAGCAAGTCGATCTTATATTGATAAGAATAGATTAGGACTAATAGGGCATTCGTTTGGTGGTTATGAAGCGGCATTTATAGCAACGCATTCCAATTTGTTTAAGGCAATTGTAGCGGGTTCTGGCGTGATGGATTTGGTTTCTTGGTCGCATGATGTACAATGGGAAGGTTGGTTTAGAGAGCAAGCATGGAGGTTAGAAAGTCAGCAGTTTCGAATGAAAGATAGTTATTATACGGATAAAAATAACTATATAAGAAACTCACCTTTCTATCAGGTGGAAAACATGAAAACACCTTTATTGTTGTGGGCTGGTAAATCTGATTATAATATAAATTGGTATCAAAGCATATATATGTATATGGCAATGAAAAAATTAAATAAAGAAGGTAAATTGATTTTATTTAATAACGATGGTCATTATTTAACTCGTAAAGAGAATCAAGAAATGTTATATAATTCAATCTTAAGTTGGTTTAATACATATTTAAAATAAGAGAAAGGAGCTATTACGCTCCTTTCCTTTAAATTATGGTTGCCAATGCATCAAGTTTTGACTACATTGAGTACCATTTTTAAATTCAAATACTTCTTTAGAACCAATTGTACAACTTACAGTTCCTATGTTATTACAAGTGGCATCTACCTGTTCACATTCTTCTAAATCATTGTAAATATATGCAGTTGCATACTCTGTAGATTTGTTAGAAGATTTACCTTCAGTGGCAAATGCAAAAGCAACAGCCATCATTCCTACCCCAATAGGTAGCGCTTTTTTTAGAAAATTTGTTTTCATTTTGTATAATTTTAATGTGGTGACTTACTCTATTATACAGGTTTTCAGTCTTCCCCTGCGTTGCGCAACGATTTATTTTTTTAATTGGTAACGATAGATTTCATCATCAATTACAGCGAAAACAGAGTTTTGGTATATTTTAAAATCCCTAAGTTGTTGTTTAGGTTTATGATAGAGGTAAAAACTGTGGAGATAATGGTTGTTTACGAGATCATATACATCTATGATGCTTGCACTTTGGTGTTCTTCTTCAAAATTTCCCAGTCGTTTGCTGTGGATGTAGAGATAATCACCATAGGTAGCTATCGTTTCATTCACTCGAATTGTCTTTGGACCTAATCGATAGTTTTGGTCTTTTTTATAAAAAGCAACATCAAGTTCTGGTTCATTTAAAGAATCGATGCTTTTCATAACATTTTTTTCATTCATCATAGAATCAAGGATGATAATTTCATTTTTATAATAATAGACATATAAAAAAATCTGATGTTGTTCATTCCAAATGAGTAATCCATCCAAATCAAATGCTCCATTTTGTTGGCTTTTTAGAGTTGTATCGTTTATTTTTAGTTGAAATCCATCCACTGTTTTATACAATATAGCGAGTGCTGTTTGTTTAGTTTTTTGACTTGTTACAGAAAGACCAAAATGATCATCTTTTCCAGGAACATATTGATTGTAATAAGCATTATCAATAGTTTCAAGAGAAGTCGTGTAATCATATAATATTCCTTTTTCTATAATTCCTACTGTTCCATCCCCTAAGTAGAAATAAGGGGAGTTAACGTATGTTATTATTCGTTTATAAGGGAGTAGCTCATTTTTTATTTTGATCCGATTATTAGTCACATTTTGTGTATGATAATCATAAGTTCTAAGAAATAAAGGAGCATTAGGATGAGCTAAATAAGCATAGCAACTATCAATACCTGCTATATAATATCCTGTGGATTCTAGATTGAGTGTAGTTAGTTTTTCTGCAAAATGCGGAATGTATTTACGTGTAAAAGCATTATTATATTGAGATTTTTTTTCAGATAAACCGTATATAATGGTTACACTAACAACTCCGATTATTGTAAGAGTAGTTTGTTCAATTATATAGCCTCTCCATGTTTGAGAGGATTTTGCTATTCTAATGCCAATTAGAGCCAAACATACAAATACGATATTAAAAATCAAATGTTCCGTCCATCCCATCTTTTCTAAAACTCCACCACAAGAACAAGGAGTAAACGCCGTGAAATGTAGAATAATGACAATATAAGTAGTGAACATCACCATTAAAAAAAGTGAAATTTGTAAGGCTAATTTTCTAGTTCGCTCAAACATCAAGAAAACTGCTGTTACAAGTTCTATAGCAATAATTCCATACGATATAGGAATCGCATAACTTGCTAATAAGGGCGATTGTCCTAACTGAGTTTGAAAAGTTTCAAAATCCATCAGTTTACTCACCGCTGCATAAATAAACAAAACAATAAATAGGTAGCAAATGAGCGTTTGTATAAACGGTGCAATTTTTCTCATCTTTTAGTATTTTAATTCATAAAAAATAACTTCCTAACATCTAACATCAGTTTCCGTTTTCATCTTCATCAATAGTTCTCATATAGGGATCTTTATCACGAGGCGGGTCGTTTTTAGAAGGAATGCTATCCTTAATATTATCTTTCAAAGAAGAAGTAATACGTTCTGAATGAATTGGGGTGTCAATTAGAATATTTTCATATTCTATACAGCTATTGAATACAAAACACACAAGTACAATTAAATAAAAAGATTTCATAGTTTATTTTTTTTAAAGTTTGTATCGAAATTAGGTTTAGCGTAAAAAATAGGAGGTATGTCAATGCGTCAAAAACATAAAATGCATGTCTAATTTATAAATTCATACACTCCAATTTTTAAGAAAACCGAAAAAATCATCAAGCAGAATTCATTTTCAGCTTCTTATTATCGTCAGTCAGAGTGGCGCTTGCAAAACGTTGTATCGAAGACTTAGACGATAATAATGAATGACAAAAACCATTGTTAAAAGTGAATTTGAATATAGAAAAAGAATAAAGAACTGGCATTAAAACTCTCACGTTAAGAAAATGTTTGAATGCAACGTTAAAAAGGTTTTAGCCCGTAGGGTTTTTAAAATCTTTAGTGGAATGAGAACATTTTTAGTAAAGAGGTTTACAGCCTTGACTTTTTGGTTACTTTTTAGTCTGTTCCCCGAAGGGCATATGAATGCAAATAATAAAAATAGATAAGGAATGAATAAAAAAGTGACATTAATGAAAAGGAATACCTGAGCCACACCGTGGCTCCTCCTCTTAATCTCAAATGTTTTTGTGTCAAGACTTCCCCAAAGGGTACATGAATTCATTTAAAAACAATAATAACTCATGAATAAAAATGAACATATAATTATTAATCAACTTTTAACAATTTTACCTAAGCTCCACTGGAGCTTCTCCTCTTAATCTCAAATTTTTAATTTCAAATGTTTTTGTGTCAAGACTTCCCCAAAGGGTACATGAATTCATTTAAAATAGAATTAACAAAAACATGAATAAAAATGAAAATAAGATTCTTCGACAAGTCCAGAATGACAAAATCTGTTGTTAAAAGTGGATTTGAGTATTGGAAAAAGGATGGAGAAACCGGCATTAAAACTCTCACGTTAAGAAAATGGTTGAATGCAACGTTAAAAAGTTTTTAGCCCGTAGGGTTTGTAAAAAGTTTAGTGGAGTGAAATCATTTTTAGTAGAGAGGTTTACGGCCTTGACTTTTTGGTTACTTTTTAGTCAAGTAAAAAGTGACATTAATGAAAAGGAATACCTGAGCCACACCGTGGCTCCTCCTCTTAATCTCAAATTTTTAATTTCAAATGTTTTTGTGTCAAGACTTCCCCAAAGGGTACATGAATTCATTTAAAATAGAATTAATAAAAACATGAATAAAAATGAAAATAAGATTCTTCGACAAACCCAGAATGAATCTAAATAAATCGTCAAGCTGAATTCATTTCAGCTTCTTATTATCGTCAGTCAGAGTGGCGTTTACAAAACGTTGTATCGAAGACTTAGACGATAAATAACGAATGACAAAATCCATTGTTAAAAGTGAATTTGAATTTAGAAAAAGAATAAAGAACTGGCATTAAAACTCTCACGTTAAGAAAATGTTTGAATGTAGCGTTAAAAAGGTTTTAGCCCGTAGGGTTTTTAAAATCTTTAGTGAAATGAGATCATTTTTAGTAGAGAGGTTTACAGCCTTGACTTTTTTGATTACTTTTTTGCTCATTTCCCCGTAGGGCATATGAATACCGATAATTAAAATAGATAAGCTATGAATAAAAAAGTGATAAAAAGAGATTCTTCGATAGGCTCAGAATGACAAAATCCATCACGAAAGAGAACGAAGAAATTAATAAGAAAAAACAAACAAACCTTATTTCAAAATTTTAATTTTGCTTACCACATTACCACATTACCACATTACCACATTACCACATTACCACATTACCACATTACCACATTACCACATACTCCCAACATCAAGGCAAGATCAAGGCAAGATGAAGGCAAGATGAAGGCAAGATGAAGGCAACATAGTGGCAGTAGAGTGGCAATAAAGTTGAGGTAATAAAAAAGAGAAGTAAAACTTCTCTTTTTTATTCATCATTTAAGTTTCTTTGAAGTAATCGATTAGACTTATTTGTTCAAAGACATTCAAAACTAGAGATATTTATAGAACAACAAAGATTACAACAAGTACATTTTATAAAAAGAATGTATAATTTATAAATTATACACTTTTAAACGATTAAGTACTTAATAAACGATTTACGATATAAAATAAAGTATTTTAGTAGTAATCAATAGATCTATACCATGAAAAGAGTTGTAGTGTACACATACATACTCTTTCTACTTCCGCTTATAACAATGGCTAATCAAGTTGATTCCTTAGCCTCAAAAGATAATGCCTATCTAATAGAAAAATTGGATGAATTAGTACATGAAAAGCATCATCCAAATGCGATGATCTATGTGCAAGCGTATATAAGAAATGCTAAAAAAGAAAAGGATAAGCTAAATTTATTTTATGCTTATAAAGAAGGAATCTTTTTTTCAAGTCATTTAAATACTCAAATAGAATATGCAGATAGTGCGATAATTACTGCCCGGAAATTAAAAAACAAAGATTTAATAGCAACAGCTTTATTATCAAAAGGGCTAGCCTATTACAAAGCAAAAGATTATAGAGAGGCGTTACAAAATTATTTATATGCAGATCAGGAGTTAAAATATTCAAAAGACCAATATTTATTACATAAAGTAACATTTAATATGGCAATGATAAAAATCAAATTAAATCAATGTAACCAAGCAGAAGAATTGTTGCTGAAATGTAAAAACTTTTTTCAATCAAAACCAGAGAACAAAGATTACCAAGCCTATTTATTAAATACAATATATCAATTAGCATCTCTCCATCAAGAAGTTGGTAACAAAGCAAAAGCGAAAGAATTGAATCAATTAGGATTAAATAAAAGCAAACTTGAAAATAACGAATTTTTCCATAGATACTTTACGATAAATAAAGCAATTGATGAGTTTTTAAATGATCAATTTGTGACGTCTATTCAATTATTATCAACTAAAGAAGATATTTTAATAAAAACGAATGATTTTAATACACTAACCAAAATTTATTACTACAAAGCAAAGGCATTTGATAAATTGAATAATCAACAACATAAAATAATATATTTTAACAAAATAGATAGTATTTTCAATGAATACAACTTCTTAGAAATTAAATATAGACCGATATACGAAAACATTTTAGAGGAAACATTGGTAGCTTCTGATACGAACAGACAACTATATGTAATCAATCAATTATTAAAAATGGATGAGTTAAATTATAAGCTAGATGCAGAAATGAGTCA
The DNA here is from genome assembly GCF_030324375.1 of Empedobacter sp. R132-2. Taxonomy (NCBI): domain Bacteria; kingdom Pseudomonadati; phylum Bacteroidota; class Flavobacteriia; order Flavobacteriales; family Weeksellaceae; genus Empedobacter; species Empedobacter sp. R132-2. Next base: position 4,546 of record NZ_JACAGG010000042.1, on the reverse strand, counting down.
AGTTGTATACAAAGAATATGACACAGTGCAATTGCTCAAATTAAAGGAAAAAATATTGAATAAGTCTCAAAAATTATATTACGTATTGGCAGCGTGTTTTACTGGAATAATAGTATTGATCGTAGGAATTGTAAAAACTAGAAATAAAAATAAACATTTAATCGAAAAGTACAATCTGTTTATTGAAGAATCTGCTCAATCAAGTTACACAGAACGGAGAATATCGATTAAAGATGAAGAGGATTTGAATAAAGAAGCATTTGAAAGTTTACTATTAAAATTTGAAGAATTTGAGCGGGACAGAGAATTTTTAAACCCTAATATAACAGTAGTAAGTTTGGCAAAATCATTTTCAACAAACACCACTTATTTATCAAAATGTGTCAATCAGTACAAAGGAATTAATTTTCCTTCTTACATCAATCGGTTGAGAATAAAATTTATTACTGATTTATTACAAGAACAACCACAATACCTTAATTATAGTGTAGGGGCATTAGGAGAAATAGCAGGTTATATGAATCCAAGACAATTTTCAAATGTTTTTTACAGTGAAACGGGCTTGCGTCCCTTAGATTTTATAAAAATTCAAAAACAAAAAAATAAAGAAAGTATATAATGGTTTATTAGTGTAATTTATTGACATACAAGGGCTAAAAAAGACTTAGCTATTGCTTTAAACAGATCGCTATTGCAACTTTACAAAACCATTGCGCAATGGAGATCAATGTTTAATTAAAAATTTAAAAAAATGGCGAAGCAAAAAGGCTTTTTAAAACTTAGAGGTTCAATCGGAGATTTAAACTTCTACAAATCAAAAGATGGTTATATGGTAAGAGAAAAAAGTTCTATAGACCGTAATACCATAATGAGTGATCCGCGATTTCAGCGTACCAGAGAAAATATGCAAGAATTTAAGAATGCAGGTACTGCTGGAAAAACACTACGAAACGCATTCAATGCGATCATAAAAAATGCAAAAGACAGCAAATTATCAAGTCGTCTCACAAAAGTAATGCATGGTATCCTAAAAGAAGATACTACAAATGCTCGTGGGCAAAGAAATGTACACAAAGGAAATCAATTACTGATGAAAGGCTTTGATTTTAATGCAGGTGCAGCGTGGTTGAAAACGGTATTAATTCCTGTACAAGTAGATATAGAACGTACTTCTGGTGAAACAAAATTTACATTAGAAGCATACAAACCCTTAGATGTGATAATAGCACCACAAGGAGCTACCAATTACCGATTTGTAGCAGCTTCTACAGAAATTGATTTTGAGAAGAACGAATACATTACCAAAACATCGTATACCGATTATTATCCATACGATGAGGTAGAAGTGAATGATGTAGAATTATTGAACAATCTTCCTCCAAATTCAGAACATACAATCGCTTTAGCAATTGGAATCGAATTCTACCAAGAGGTGAATACCGTTTTGTATCCATTAAAAAATGGAAGTTTTAATGCAGCACATTTAATCGAAATCAATTTACCATGATGACAATTGTAGTAGAACGAATGTATTATCCGAATGGTACAAATGGTAGCTTATTCCTTAACGATAAGTTTATTTGTTATACGATCGAGTTACCATGGAAGGAGAACGAACCCCGCAATTCATGTATACCAGAAGGATGTTATGCAATCCAAAAGAGAAGCTCACCAAAATTTGGTCAACATTTTCTGATTACAAATGTACCCAATCGTTCATTGATTTTGATTCATCCTGCCAATCATGCAAAAACTGAATTACAAGGATGTATAGCTCCAGTAACCATATTAACAGGTGAAGGGAGAGGAGAGTTATCAAGAAAAGCATTTACAAAACTTAAAACTCTAGTAAATGATAAACTTGATCGTGATCAAAAAGTAAGTTTAAGGATTAAAAGTAAACAACATGACAATTATTAATCGCTTTACAGCACCTACACCTAAATTATTCCAACAACTACGAAATATAGGATTAACCTTAGCTGCAATTGGAGGTGTATTAATTGCTGCTCCTATAGCATTACCAGCAACATTAGTGACCATAGGAGGTTATTTGACCGTAGCAGGAGGAGTAATATCAGCTGTCAGTCAATTGACTGTAAATGACAAGAACCAAAGTAATGATGATGAATAATAGTAATACATCGTTAATTGTTGGAACGATAGGAGGAACAATGACAAGTTTGGTAGCGACCATTCAGTGGGAACAACTTGTTTATACGATTTGTATGGGAATAGTAGGAGCAATATGCAGTTATGGAACATCATATTTACTGCATAAGAAAAACAACCCTTACGACGAAGACTAAGCATTTGATTACAAGTGTGATTTGGAAATCTTATTTTATTGATGTAAATTTTAACAACATTCATTTAAGTTTCATTGAGGTAATGCTAATTATTACAGAAATGAAAAATAACGAATTACAAAGAATGGTGATTTATCCGAAAGATGTATCAATTATTACGGGAAAGGGGTATAGGCAAAGTCTACGCTTACTCAATAGAGCAAAGCAGATAATCGGTAAAGAGAAAAAAGACTTCCTAACTTTTGACGAATTTTTGATTGCTTTTAAGATGAAATCGTAAAACCAAAAATGAAAAAGGTTCTCAATTTTATTGAAAACCTTTTTCTATATAACATAATTTTTAATAAGTATTATTTCCCGATGCAAAACTTGCCAAATATCGTCCCTAATATATCTTGATCCACATCTATTTCACCTGTAATATGTCCCAAATATGTTAAAGCTTCACGGATATCCATTGCTAACAAATCCCCAGGAAGTCCCATGTCCATTCCTTGTTTGATCTTTCCAATTTGAGAAAGTGTGTTTTGTAATGCTTCTAAGTGACGAGAGTTCGTAACGATTGTGTCATCCTGATTTGTTCCTTTCAATTTGATTTGATGAATCAGATTTTCTTTCAATGCTTCGATATTATATTGATCTTTAGCTGAAATTTCTAAATGAACAACATCTTTAAACTCTTGTTTGATAGCATCAGAAATAGCTGATTCGTTATTGTTTACATCAATTTTATTGGCAACATTAAACAAGATTTTTCCTCTACGTTGCAAATCATCTAACTGATTCGCAATTTGATTATCAGCAGTTATATTGGCATCATACAAATAGATGATAATAGAAGCATTGTCTATTTTTTCGAATGTTTTTTCAATTCCAATCCGTTCTATCGTATCGCCAGCTTCTCGAATTCCAGCTGTATCAATAAAACGGAACCCAACACCGTCAATATAAATGGTTTCTTCAATGGTATCACGAGTTGTTCCTTCAATATCCGAAACAATAGCACGTTCTTCGTTTAATAATGCATTTAATAAAGTAGATTTTCCTGCATTTGGCGCACCAACAATAGCTACTGGTACTCCATTTTTGATAACATTTCCAAAAGCAAAAGAATCAGCTAAACGTTTTAAGATGGATTGTAATTTATTCAATAAATCATAAAATTGTGTACGATCTGCAAATTCAACATCTTCTTCAGAAAAATCCAATTCTAATTCCATCAAAGCTGCAAAATTGATCATTTGTTCTCTTAAATCTTTGATTTGATTAGAGAATCCTCCACGCATTTGTTTGATAGCAATTTCGTGCGAAGCCTTAGAATCCGAAGAAATAAGATCAGCAACAGCTTCTGCTTGTGTTAAATCCATTTTACCATTCCAAAAGGCTCTGAAAGTATATTCACCTGGATTGGCATTTCGAATGCCAATTTTATTTAATAATTCCAATACCTTTTGCTGAATATAAATCGATCCATGTGTCGAAATTTCTACGACATCTTCACCTGTATATGAATGAGGATTTTTAAATATTGAGAATAATGCTTCGTCAACAATGGTATCTCCATCCATCACATAACCCAAATGTATGGTATGAGAAGAAGCGTCATTCAAAGATTTAGTTGAATTAAATTTTGATTGATAAATCTGAGCAACTTTAGAAATTGATTCTGGTCCAGAAATACGAATAACCGCTATAGCGCCCATTCCATTGGCAGTTGCCAATGCACAAATTGTATCGTTGTTTAGCATAAGGCAAATTTACAACATAATAAGTTGTTGGAAAATTATAATTTATATGATAATTTTTTAAAATGTAAAAATATTTACTGTTAATATATTAATACTTAAAAAGGGATGTTTTTTAACCTGAACTAATTACTGCTACATCTGATGCTATTGGGAAAGAATTTGAGGATCATGAAATTAAAATTTTTAGTCAAATGGTTTTAATCCTATGATTCTAAATTATCATCAACTTATAAAAAATTAGATTTTGATAGATAATTGGCACACTTTTAGTATTTCTTTTAGAAATTGGAATTTATAATGTCATCAAAGAAAAATTATGCTACAAAAAGAGGTTTTGGAATTGGTAATTTTAGAATTAAATTTGTAGATGTACTTATTGTAATATCTATTTTGGTATTACTTGTAGTAGTATTGTAACGTCCTGAAAAAATGATACAGGATTAGACCAATAAAATTTTATTTTAAACAGTACATATATTCGTATTTGTA
>NZ_JACAGG010000041.1:0-23214 GCF_030324375.1 Empedobacter sp. R132-2 | reverse complement strand
GAAAAACTCCTTATGAAATACTAAAATTAAAACTAAAATAATTATATTTAAAGTCTACGAAGTCATGAAGTACGACACCTGCATCTTTATTAATAATTGGTACTGCTTGTGGAATTCGTTTTTATCAAGAACATGGAAAAATTGAGCGTGATCATATTTTACTTCAACAAGATCATTTAGAAAATCAACTCAAATTATTACAAGATCATGTTAATCCTCATGTGATGTTTAACATATTGAATCATATTCATATTTTATTGAAAAAGGATACCGAACTAGCTTCATTCTTACTACTTAAATTCTCGGATATTTTACGTTATCAACTTTATGAATGCAACAAAAACGAAGTCGTGTTAGAGAATGAAATTCAGTATTTAAAGGATTTGATTGATGTAGAAAAATTACGCTGGGGCAATGAAATTGATGTTTCCACTTCATTCACCATAATGAATAAAAAAGCGATGATTGCTCCTTTGTTATTGGTGCCTTTTATAGAAAATGCATTTAAACATGTAAGTAGAGTTCCCGATTATAAAGGATTTATCAAAATAAACTTTAACGAAAATAACAATCAAATTCATTTGAGTATCGAAAATACGTATGCTAAAATTCCTATTCAATCTAAAAGTGTAGGTGGAATTGGATTACAAAATGTAAAAAAGCGACTAAATTTAATTTATCCTGAAGCTTATCAATTAAATATTACTGAAAATGGACAATTATATAAAGTCTATTTAACTATTAATTTATCTTCAACATGACTACAACACATCTAATTTCAAGAAAAATGAAATGCTTGATTATTGATGATGAACCTTTGGCTCGTCAGCATATCAAAGATATGGCGGAACAAATTGATTTTATAGAAATTATACAAACTTGTTCAACAGCTCTAGAAGCAACTACATATGTTACAGAAAGCACAATTGATCTAATTTTTTTGGATATTAATATGCCTTATCTTTCTGGTCTCGAATTTTTGGAACAAATCGAAAATCCACCACTTTGTATTTTCACTACCGCTTATTCCGAATATGCTCTTGAAGGATTTCGATTGCAAGTAGTTGATTATTTACTAAAACCAATTGCATTCAACCAATTGCATTCAACCGATTCTATCAAGCTGTTAATAAAGCTTATCAAATATTTTTACTTAACGAAAAAATAAAGCATGGAACTATTCTCAATGATCCCTTTCTATATGTACGACAAGGAGATACTTTTACCAAAATTTCTTGGGTAGATATTCTGTATGTAGAAAGTATGCAAAATTATGTAAAACTACATTTCAAAGATAAATCTATTCTAATTCACCAAACCATGAAAGTATTAGAAGAATCTTTACCAATGAATCATTTTTTTCGAATACATAAATCTTTCTTAGTGAATGTTACACATATAGAGATAATTTCTGGAGGTCGAATTTATATTGGCAAACATGAACTTCCTATTTCTAGGAATAAAAAGGATGAGTTACTTAATCAAGTTGTTTATAAAAAATTAATTAGTAAATAAAAACAGTCTCAATAAATTTTGAGGCTGTTTTATGTGATTAAGGTAAGTTCCAACGTAAACTCAGCGCAGAATAAAAGGTTGTCGAAAAACGAGGATCTGCAATTTCCTTCTTTCTAAAAAGACTCTTTAAGTTTCTTTCATTTTCAGAAAAAGATCGTACCAAAGTCGTTCCTCCTGTTAATTGGAGTTTTAGCGAATTACTCAATTTTATTTCAGGACGTAAACCAGCAACAACTTGCTGATAACCTACTAATAATGATTTGCCTTCTTTGGATCTTTCAGCAACCATTCCACTAAGATTTACCACGCTTTTCAAAGCAAAGTTTGTTGTCATTTGGTAACCTGCTTCTACACCTTCTGGAAAATTAATATTCACATTGAATTTGTCACCTCCAGTTTTCCAATCAAAATAAATTCCTGGCATTACCATAGGAACTCCAAAGTTATTCGATAATACAGGTCCTAACCCTAAAGCTAATTTTGGATTAAAATGTTTAATAAATAAAACACCTCCTTGACCCAAAATATCATCGGTAGATATATTTTCCATATCAGTGTAAATACCTACTAAAGCCATTGTCAAAATAGACCATGAGAACTAATAGGTGAAAAGTATTGTAAACCAATTTGAGTATTCAACATTTCTGAAGGAAATAATTGTTCTTCATAATTATTATTGTTCATTCTTGCATATGCAGTACTAAATAGCAAAGACCAGTTGCTATATTTTCCATCTTTCAATTCTTTCGTATATAAAGGAATTTTCAAACTCACTTCTGCTTTTTTGAAATCGCTTTTAGAATCTGTTTTTAAACTATCTATTGGACGTATATAATTGGAAAATGGAACATATTCCATTTTTAATTTACCTCTAATTTTATTTTGTGCATTCAAGAAAGTAGTCAATAAACTAAACGCGGAAATTAAAATGTTTTTTTTCATCTTTTTTTGCCAAAGAGAGGAGTTTTAATAGTAAAAAAATAAATTAATTGACGAATTACTATTCCTGATTGATATACGGTGATAGAAGAACGATATCATTATTTATAATCTAAAGTCGAGAATGAAAGACAAGAGTTTTTTGATTACTTTTTTGCGCTCTAAATATCGATGAATTGCATCTTCTCCTCCTAGTAGAATAAGGCGTAATGAATAAATAACTTTAGAATTAATTTCTTCAATAATTGAAGAAAATCAAATAAAACATTTACTTTTATTATATTAACCCTTTTTGATATAATGAGAATATGAACAAAGAATTTTTTAAAAATATACTGACAACTCAAATTCCGATTGCGTGGATTGCTGGAGTTCGTTTGGAATCGTGGGAAGAAAATAAAGTTTCGATACGAGTAAAATATGGATTCCTTAATCAAAATCCGTTCAAAAGTATGTTTTGGGCGGTGCAAGGAATGGCAGCAGAATTTTCTTCTGGTTTGATGGCAAATGCTAAGATTTCTAAATCAGGTGAAGATATATCGATGTTGGTTTTGGGAATGCAATCGAAGTATTTGAAAAAAGCTATTGGTAAAATTGTGTTTACTTGCGAAGATGGAGAAAAAATAGACGCAGCTATAAAAGAAGCGATCGAAACGAAGAAAGGTGTATCGCTAAATGTGACAAGTAGAGGCGTAGACGAGGAAGGAGATATTGTTTCAGAGTTTCAGTTTACGTGGACATTCAAGTTGAGAGATAAAAAATAATGAAACCAATACTTAAAACATTTTTAATTTCTGTACTATTTAGTTTTATTGTTTCTTTTGTAAGTTGTTTAGTATTATTTCTTCACGAATCCTACAAAAGTTATGGTTCAATTCGTATTGTAAATTTTTCTAGTGTTACGTATTTTATAATTCAGTATTCATTTTTAGTTGTTTTACAGTTGATTATACTTAATTTTTTGGTTGGAATTATGCTAAAAAAATTCAAAATCAGACTATCAAAACAATTTATAATTTATGCTTTTTTAGCGTTGATTTATTTTATAGGAATTAATTATTACATTGATTTTAGATTAATTGTAATTAATCCTACATAAAAATATAAAGGCTGAAATTTATTCAGCTTTTTTTGTGATTTCTTGTTTCAAAATTGAAATTACTTCATCTATTTCTTCAAAATTTAGATGCGCAAATCCAAGGCGAATTCCAGTTTGATGTTGGGTTTGATATAAAATTGTTTGTGGAATAAACAATTCATTTTTTAAACAATTTCGTTTTAATTCCATTAAATTTATAGGTTGATTAAAATTAATCCAAACAGCTAAACCTCCATTTGGACTAGTAAAACTGATAAAATCATTTAATTCCGTTTTCAATTTCTGACAAAAATAATCGCGTCGTTCTCGATAGGTTTTACGATGTTTTTTTAGGATTCGATTTATTTCACCTTCGCTAATCATTTCACCTAAAACTTGTTCGATAAATGGATCAACCTGTTGATCAAGAATTGATAAGTGTTTCTTCGCTTCAAGAATTAGATTTTTCGGTGCTACAATAAATCCAATTTGGTAACCTGGTGCAAGATAATGACCAAATTTTCCAGTATAAAGAACCATTCCATTTTGATCCGAACTTGCCAAAGGTAAAATTGGATGATTGCTGTAATGGAAATCAAAATCGTAATCATCTTCCACAATTGCAAAACCAAATTCCTGCGAAAGTTGTAGTAATTCAACTCTTCTTTGCGAACTTAATGTAACCGTTGTAGGATAATGGTGATGCGGTGTAACGTAAACAATTCGTATCGGAAATTGCTCGCATAATCTTCTTAAATCGTCGGTGTCAATTCCAAATTGATCCGTTTTTACTTGTTTGATTTTAGCAAATTGTGTCTGAAAAATCATGTTACTTTTATAATAACTTAAATTTGCAACCGCAACAACATCATTTTGTTTCAGTAGAATTTCTGCAATTAAAAAAAGTGAAATTTCCGAACTTCTCGTCACTAAAATATTCTCTTTCGAAATATGTAAACCTCTTGTCAAATTGAGATAATTTGCTAAATTCTTTAAAAAGTACTCATTTTTGGACTGATTTACCTTTGAAATTGACGTTTTTCTTTTTAAAATAGCTGAATATAATTTAGCAGGAAGTTTTAGTTCTGCTAACCGATGATCGATTGTTCCATCGGTTAAATATAAGCGTTGATTAAAATTTTCGTACGGATTATCCAAAAGTATCGATTGTTCAAATTGAAAACCTGTTTTATCAGGATACAAATTGATTGAAAATTGCTTTGGAACAATGGTTTTCTGAAACTTTTGAGAAGATTGACTTAATACATAACTTCCTCTATTTGGAACGATTTCTATCCAACCTTGGGCTTCAAGTTCCTGAAAGCTATTGACAATCGTATTGCGATGAAGCGTTAAAATATCACTTAACTGCCTCGTTCCAAGTAATTTTGTGCCGCTTGGAATATAACCTAATTGTATTGCTTTAGCCAACTGATTCGCTAATTGAAGGTAAATTGGTGTATCCGAATTACGTTCGATTTCGATAAAACTTTTGTATGGTATTTCAGCCGGACTATTCATTATCTGTAAACTGGTATATTATGGCAGATCGGAAAGGTACTACTTTTGCGTCAGATTTAACTCAATTAATTAAATAATTAGTAAAAATGAAGAAGATTACTATGGTATTGTGTTTAGCTGCACAAAGTATTTTTGCACAAAATGTGAATGATACCATTGCGATAGGTGAAGTTTCTATTTTAGATAACCGTCTGAATACGCCACTTTCTAAAGAAAATAGAAACATTTATGTATTAAGTAAATCAGAAATTAACAAATTACCTGCACGTTCTTTACAAGATGTGTTGCAGTATGCATCTGGAATAGATTTGCGTCAACGTGGTCCATTCGGAACGCAAGCTGATATCTCGATGGATGGTGGAAGTTTTGAGCAAACATTGATTTTGTTGAATGGTGCAAAAATTATGGATCATCAAACAGCTCATAATGCGCTAAATCTTCCCATTCCACTAGAGGCGATTGACAGAATTGAAGTGGTACGTGGTCCGGCTGCTCGTGTTTATGGAAATAATAGTTTGACAGGTGTGATAAATATTGTCACGCGTCAACCAAAGAAAACAGGAGTTTATGCGAATACTTATTTTGGAACAAATTTTAAGAAAGATAGTGAAGATACGGACGATACCTATACAAGTAGAGGTGTGCAACTTGGCGCGAATTTGGCAAAAGAAACGCATCAACATCAGTTGTATGTGAGTCACGATTGGGGAAATGGATACCGATACAATACAGCATACGAAAACAATAAATTGTATTATCAAGGAAACTTTCAGTTTGATGATGCAAATAGTTTAGTTGCTTCGTATGGTTATGTGAAAAATGGTTTCGGATCAAATGGTTTTTATGCTTCACCTGGTGATAAAAATTCGAAAGAATTAGTTGAAACAACGTTAGTTAATATTCAGTCAAAACATAAATTATCGGATCGAATTTCGTTAGCACCACGTGTGAGTTATCGTTACAATTTTGATGATTATCGCTATTATAAAAATGATTTGAGTAAAGCACGTTCTCTGCATTACTCAAATTCTATTTCGGGAGAAGTAAATTCGACCTATCAATTGAATAAAGATCAAATTGGAATAGGAGTTGAATACCGAAATGAGCAAATTTCATCAACTAGTATCAAAAATCATACACGCGATAATGTTGGATTTTATGCGGAATATAAAACGGATATTACACCAAAACTGAATGTAAATATAGGAACGTATGTTAACTATAATTCTCAATATGGTTGGCAAGCATTTCCAGGAATTGATGCGAGTTATGAGGTAAATTCGAACTTGAAATTAATGGTAAATGCAGGTACAAGCCAGCGAATTCCTTCGTTTACAGATTTATATTTGGATCAACGACCAGGAAATATAGGGAATGCAAATGTTGAATCTGAAAAGGCATTTCAAACAGAAATTGGTTTCAAATACAACAAAAGAAATTGGACGTTTAATGCCTATTATTTTTATCGTTCGATCACAGATTTTATCGATTGGGTACGTTTAACATCTAATGAACCTTGGCAAGCGCAAAATTTTGGAGATTTGAGAACACATGGATTTAATACGAAGGTTTCATATTTAGCAAACCTTTCTGCGAACCAGAGTTTGAAATTTTCTTTGAGCTATTCTTATCTTGATCCTGAGTTTAAAAATGTTGATGATCAATACAATTCTAAATATAAAATAGAAAGTTTAAAACATCAGTTAATCAATACAATAGATTATGCAATCGGAAGAACTACTTTAAGTTTAGCGAATCGTTATAATACACGTCAATCATATAAATCTTATTGGATTACTGATGCAAGAATTAATCATTCATTCAAAAATAATTTGAGTATTTATTTTGATGCACAAAACATTTTTAATACTACGTATAACGAAGCTGGAGCCATTCCGTTGCCAACAACTTGGATGAGTTTAGGAATTAAATTTACAGGGATTTAGATGATGACAAACATTTAATATTCTCTTTAATAGTTTATATTATAAATGCGATGAGACAACTTTTTTAGGAAAGTTGTCTCTTTTTCATTCCATAAATTTCTTCCTAACTTTGCAAAAATAAATTGTATGATTATCATCGATTCGCCATCTCATGATGCGTATTTCAATATAGCTTTAGAAGAATATTTATTGTACCACTATCCAACAGAAGATATTTTTTTGCTGTATATCAATGCTCCGTCAATAATTGTCGGAAAATTTCAGAATACATTGGCAGAAATTAACTTGGATTATGTGACTGAGAATAATATCAAAGTTGTTCGTCGCATGTCGGGTGGTGGAGCTGTTTATCATGATTTAGGTAACCTAAATTTTTCTTTTCACACATTATTAGGACAGAATGATTTTATGGATTTTTCAACATTTACCGAGCCTATCATCAAATTATTAAATAGTTTGAATGTTCCTGCAAAATTGGAAGGAAGAAACGATTTGTTAGTTGATGGTAAAAAGTTTAGTGGAAATGCAAAATTGGCTCGTAATGGAAAAATGATTCAACACGGAACGATACTTTTTAATTCGGACATGTCAGTTTTAGGCGATGCATTAAAAATTAATCCATTAAAATATGTGGATAAAGCCATCAAATCTAATCGTGCACGTGTGATTAATTTGATCGAATATTTTCCAAATGAAATGACGACGGACGAGTTGAAAGCTTTGTTGATTGATGAAATGTTAGAAACAAATGAAGGAGCGACAATTTATCATTTAACAATCGAAGATTTGAATGGTATTGCGAAATTGATTGAAGAAAAATACCAAACATGGGATTGGAATTTTGGTTTTTCACCAAAATATAATTTCAAAAATGCAAAGAAAATTCCAGCAGGTTTTATTGAAGTTCACTTGGATGTAGAGCGAGGCGGAATAATTGAAAAAGCTAAAATATTTGGTGATTTCTTCGCTTCAGAACCGATTGAAGGTTTAGAAAATAAACTAATTGGTGTTAAACATAACGAAGAAGAAATTACAAAAGTTCTGAATTCTATTGATGTAACAGATTATTTTGGAAAGGTTACAGTAGACGAAATTTTAGAATTATTTCGATAAAATTATAAGCCAAATTTTTATGAAAGTTTGGTTTTTTGATTTCAATTTTACTTCTAGATAAAAAATTCTGTTTCTTCTTAAGAAATTGTTGAATCCTTTCTGGATACTTGTTTTTTTACATTTTAGATGAAAAATCGTTTTGAAAACTTACTTGATCTAATTTTAACCTTCCTATTTCTCAGTTTTTTGCAAAAATAAAGACGGAAGAGCTCACGACTTTTAGTTAATTAGTAATATAAAAAAAATCGCTTAAGTAGAGAACTAAGCGATTTTTCAATAGATGTAGTTAAGGTAATAAGAATTGGTTAGTAATCTTATTTTGGGTTGTTTAGTGGTTGAAATATAGATTGTTATTTCTTTTTCAAAATTGATAAAAATTTTAGAATTAAAATATCCCTATTTATAGGTATTTTTTAAGGTTTTGAAATCAATCCATATTCTATTGCTGATGTGATTGCTGAACTTAAATTTGATGTTTTAAATTTTTCGATCAAATTTTTTCGATGACTATCTACCGTATGTGTACTAATAAATAACTTATCTGCAATTTGTTGTGTTGTTAATCCTTGTGCAGCTTCAATTAAAACCTCTTTTTCGCGACGCGTCAATTTCGGAATCGTATTCAAACCATCTTTTTCCTTTTTACTCATCACATTTTTGGTTTGTGAACAAAGAAATTTCTTTCCATCAAAAATAGAATTAATTCCTTCTAATATTTCGTCAACAGAAGCATTTTTCTGAATATAACCCGAAGCACCTTCTTCCAAACAACTATTAATTACAGCGTATTCATTGTGTACGCTCAACATAATAATGTGCATATCAGGATATTTTTTCTTGAAAGGTTTAATCAATTCAATACTATTAGTATCCGATAAATTGATGTCTAACAAAAGAATATCAATTTCTGTTGTTTTTAAGGCTTCTTGTAATTGTTGAGCCGAAGCATAACAATCGACCACTTGTAAGTTTTGTTGATTACTCAAAATATTTCGCAAACCTTCTAATAATAAAGGATGATCGTCTGTGATTGCTATTTTTATCATAAGTTATATTTTAGGAAATTGGAACTCTATACTTGTTCCTAAATCGATTTCTGAATGTATATTTAATTGTCCTTTCAAAAATTGGACACGCGATTGAATATTATGTAAACCTGCTGATTGCGTTAGTTTTGTATTATTCATATCAAAACCTTTCCCATCGTCTTCTACAGTGACAGAATAATTGTTTTCATCTTCAACAAATTGAATGATAATTTCCGCTGCATGCGCATGTTTAATGGCATTATTTACTAATTCTTGAATGATACGATAAACCAATAATTGATGCTCTTTGTCAAGTGAATTTGTATAGCTCAAAAATTGAACATCAATATCCAATTGTTCATTCGACATTCGGATTGCATATTCTTCTAATGCTTCTTCCAAACCATATTTCAACAACAGATCTGGCATTAAATTATGAGCTACACGACGTAATTCATCCACAGCTCCATCTAATTGTTGAATAGATTTTGCTATGTCCTTTTTAGAATGTTCGTCAATTTTATCGTTTAAATGAGAGAGCTGAATTTTTGTTCCTGAAAGTAAACCGCCCAAACCATCGTGTAAATCCCGTGCAAGTCGAGTACGTTCTTGTTCTTCACCATTAAGAAGAGCCGTTAAAGTGGATATTTTAGAATTTTGACGTTCTTGTTCGATTTCCAACTTATATAATTCTTCGCGTTGCTTTAGATGTTTGTTGCGTTGTTTTAAAGCGTAAAGCAATAATCCAAGTAAAGCAATAAAGAAGATGATAGAAAAGATGTAATATTTGTTTAATTTATTTTTGAAATTAAGTTCGGTGATATAATTAACCAATTCATCCTTTCTATTTTTATTTTCTAGTTTAGAAAGCCTTAAATTCTGTTCAGAAATCGTTAATTCTTGTGAGCGTTTATCGGATTCTAATCGAGATAACTTTAATTGTTTACGTTGAAAATCTTCACTTAATCTTACATTTTCTAACTCTTGTTCTTGTTGAATTCCTAATGAGTGCATTAGTTGAATTTGTTGCTCTTTTTTCTCAGCTTCTAATTGTAAACGAATCATTTGTTGTTGCTGACGTTCTTTATCAAATTGAGCTTCTAAACGTTTACTGATCTGCGCTTGTTCGTTATCATAAATTTCTTTGTAAGTAGATGTATACAATTTATAATAGCGCAAAGCTTCTTTGTAATTCCCTTCACGATCTTCAATATTAGATAAGCTTAAATATAACGAAAGAAGAATATTTTTGTCAGGCATTGTATTCTCGTTGACTTTTATAAGTGAATTGAGTAGATAGCTTTTTGCAGTAGAAACTTCGTTATTCTGCAAAGATAATTCGGCTAAAATACCATTAGCAGAGGCAACGTGATCGGATTGATTATTTTGTTCTCCTATTTCTTTGGCTAAATTGGCATATTTGATAACTTTTCCTTGATAGTTTTTGGGATAAAACTGAAGATATAAATTGGCTAGATTAATAGCTACAAACGACAAGTCTGTCGCTGTAGCCATTTCACTTTTGTTTTTATAATACGTATTTATAGCGTTAGTATAATATTTTTCGGCTAAATCTCGTACAAAAATATTCTTTTCATTCTGCATAAATTTTTGTTCATACATGTATCCAATCGACATATAAGAAGCAAAAATTAAATTAGGATTATTTTGTTTAAGCGCTACATCTAAAGCAAGTTTGCTGTACTTTTCTTGTAATTCGTAATCATCCCATCTCGAATAAATTCCAGTCAATTCGTTATAAATAGAACTCATTCGTGTAAGAACAGTTGGCGTAACAGTAGCTTTATCTAGAAATTTAAGACCATCAATAAAGTTTTTTACAGCCTTAGAGTCTTCATTGTTTCTTAAATTCAACCATCCTTCGCAATATTTAACATATCCTTTTGTTGAATAATCAGTTGTGCGTCCGCTGTAATAAATTGCTTTTTGCAAATTATAATTTGTTGCATTCAAATTATCATCAATACGATTATTCATTGCAGAAACAGCATGTAAATATGCAGCATATTTTCCATCACTCAGTTTTTCGGCGCTAGAAATATTTTGTTTCAAAACAGCGAAAGCTTTTTCTTTTTGATTATTAAATAATAAAGCTTGCGCATATTTTCCTGTTATTTCGTATCGTTCAATAGAATTAGGAGCTGTTTTATTATATTGATTCTCAAAATTAATCAGTACTTCTTGTGCATTAGCAATTCCACTAATAGCGCATAAAATGACGACTATAAGTTGAAATAAAAGATTTTTTAAAGCACTATTACTTTTTAACATATTGAGATGTTGAGTTTATTTGAGCTAATATAATGTCTTTTGTAGAATCAAAGAAACTAAAACAATCCGAAGAATGTTTTAGTTTGTACATAAGTTGAGGTAGGTTAGGATATAGATTATTGTTATTTCTTAAAATTAATATGAACGTCGAAAAATTCACCCTTTTGAAGAATTCCGTCTAAATTTCGATCAATAATTAAAGCAATATGTACTTGATCGTTGTCGTAAATATTCCAATCCATTTCAGCGTCATATTGATAAACACCTTTTAATGTCCATTTGTAAATATCCCAATTTCCAGACGTTCCAATTTTATCCACACGTTTTTCATTATTTGAAACATAATATAAATATTGATGTCCATCATACGATAAAAACGGATAATATATGACTTGGTTTTTCTCTGCAGCAAAACCACTACTAGGTTCAAAATATGGTATGCTTTCTATTTTTATTCCTTCTTGAAAATTAACATCAGCCGAACTATCAGTCACTAATGCTTGTGCAGCGTAAAACAGATTTTTCTTTTCTTGATAAGGTTTATTTAGATATTCAACACTAAATTCTTCTGGGCGAAGTGTGATTGTTTGTTCAGCTTTATCAATATTAAATGTTTGATTTCCTTGCTTTATTATAATATTATTAGTTGTATATTCTTGTGCATTTCCAAAAGAAGCCAAAAGACTACAAACCATTAGAACCATTATTTTTTTCATCTACTTTTCTATTCTGATAGTGCTAAATTATTTCGAAAATTCTTCAAAAAACTCACTATAATTATTGAATTTACTAGATTAAATCGTAAATAAAAGAAATAACGAATTTATTTTAACTAATGGTACAAGAATAACAACTGTGTACAAATATCAAAAAGTAGATGAAAATACGCTGGTGTTGATAGAATATCGTGATAAAAATAATGATGGGAAAGAAGATAAAATCTTAAATTATTATGAACATAAATAACGCAAAAAGACAGCTTAATTAGTTGTCTTTTTTATTAAAAATTATTTCAATTTTGCGAGAAAACAATATAATTCCTTGCTAATTTATCTTTGTCAATATCAAACAAATGCAATTCAATTTCTTGTTGAATTTTCTTTAAATCTTTAATTGGTATTAATATCGAAGTCTGAAAAATAACTTCTGGTAATTGAGAATCTTCTAAATAATCAATGAAAACTAAATCTCCAACATCTAAATCATTTTCATTTTTAATTTTCTGAATTGCAAAATCTAATTTTGAATACTTAATAGAAGAATATTTTGTTTGATATAAACCAAAATCTCGATTATAACTAATTGTCTTATTATTGATAATAATATTCTCTTTTCCATAAATATTCCACAGAAAATATCGAATAATAAAATAGAAAATAAGGAAGCTGATTATAGAAATTGGAACAAAGAAATTTTGCGGCTCCGAATCAATTATTGTGATTAAACTAATCGGAATTGAAATCATCAATAAAATGCAAAAGAACAAAAAGAATTTTCTCCTTTTAGAAGGACTAATTTCTAAAGTGACGTACAAGTTAATGTTATCTTTTGCTATTTTATATTGATTTATCATCTATTCAATTCTTTTATCCTTGCTTTGTTTCTTCCGTCCAAAAGTGACGCAACAGCCCAAATTGCTGCGGGCAACCATCCAATTAAGGTGATTTGTAAGATTAAGCAAATAACGCCTTGTATTATTTTTCCTCTTAAAATGAATGATAACCAAGGTAGGAGTACGGCTAGTATGATCATTGTGTTGTATTTATCGAATTAATTATTTCGTTGTAATGTAAAATTGAAACTTTATTTGATGTTGAATGCAAATCATTTTCAATAAGTGATTGAGCAACTTTTCCAGCTTCAATTGATTTATATTTAGATAATTTTCCGCGTAAAAAGAAATTGATCAAAGGAAAAACTTTTGAACTTATATTCTCAGCCAAACGATATTCCTCTCGATTGCCAATTAACAAAGATGGACGATACAAGAATAATTGTTTGATAGTATTCTTTTGCAAAGTTTCTTCGGCTTCGCCTTTCATTTTTAAATAAAAATTAGACGAGTTCGCATTTGCACCAACTGCCGAAATATAATGAAACTTAGTTAATCCTTTTTGATTCCCAATCTTTGCAAATTGATTCGGAATATCGACTTCAATTTTACGATAAACATCTAAATCAGGCGTCTTTTTTCGAGTTGTTCCCAAGCACGAAAAAATAGAATCAATCTGCTGGATTTCATCTAAATTAATTTCTGAATTAAAGTCAGTGACGATTTCAATTAACTTTGGATGATTGATTTGTTGAGGTTTTCGAACAATTGTGATAATAGTAGCATAATCAGGATGATTGAATAACTTTTCTAAGAGAAGAGAACCAATTAAACCTGAGCTTCCTAAAACCAATGCAGATTTACCCATCATCTAAATTTTCATTAACAACCAATACCACGCACCATTTACATCACCTTGTTCCAAAAGTTTTGCTGCAACTTGATGACGAACCTCAACAGATTTAAACTTTTGAATATCTAATCGTTCTGTCAATTGTTCCTTGAAATTAAGAATCATTTCATCTGTAGGTAATTTTTCTACATTTCCTAATTGACCTAAATTATTACCTGTTAAATAATTAGAATGCTTCACTTCGTCAGGAAGTTGATCTATTCCCAAACCAATTGTACGCGTAGGTTTTTCGACTTCGAAGATCGATTCTGGAATAACTCGGCAATAATAATCACCTCCCATACGAGCAACTAAATCCAAATCATAAGGCGAAACTTTATCATTTTCATCCAGTAAATCCTCTTGTACATGCATGCGCACAATTTCTGCAATCACCAAATTAGCTGCACCTGGTTGATCTGTAACAGAAATTACTTCACGCACTTTACATTCAAATTGAATCGGAGATTCGGCTACACGAGGAGGTTTAACCAACTCTGAAGGTAATTCTGTAAAACCAGCTTTCACAAATTCATTTACACCTTTTGGATATTCCACACTTGCCAACGATTGTTGCTGAACCATGTTATAATTGACAATATTAATTACACATTCAGGGTGTTCCCAAACATTTTCTAATGTATGCTTTGTCGATCCATCTCTCATTTTTCGAAGTGGAGAAAATACACAAATAGGCGGATTTTGTCCCATCATATTGAAGAATGAAAATGGGCTCAAATTTACATTTCCGTCTTTATCTATCGTACTTGCAAAGCAAATAGGACGTGGAGAAATAGCGTGTTTGAAAATGTCATTAAATTGACTTGTATTTGGCTCAAAAGATTTTGTATGTTGCATAAGTTGAGTTTATTGGGTATAAAGATGAACAGAATTTACTAATTTTCCTAATCCTGTAACAGACATTTCGATAGTATCATTTGGTTGTAACCATTGTTCTTTATAAGCTGGATTCTGACGTTTTCCAGTTCCATTCAATTCAAGAAAACAACCTGTACCAACCGTTCCAGACCCTATAATATCACCAGGATAAAGTTTGACACCATACGAAATACGTTCGATAATCTCGGCGAAAGTCCAATGCATATCTTTGAAATTTCCATGAGAAACTTCAATATTATTGACTGAACAAGACATTTCTAAATCATAACAATTTCCGATATGTCCTTCTTTAGGCTCAACTTTGTATTTTTCGATTTCGTTTGGTGTTACTAAATATGGACCAAACATCGAAGCGAAATCTTTTCCTTTTGCAGGACCAAGATTCAGTTTCATTTCTTCCATTTGTAACGCACGTGCACTTAAATCATTCAAAATCATAAAACCACCAATATATTCATCTGCATGTTCTGCTTTTATATTGATACCTTCTTTTTTGATGACAATAGCGACTTCAAGTTCAAAATCCATTCGATTGAAATGTTTTTCCATGGCAATTATTTTTCCTGGACCTTGAATAGCTTGATGATTAGAGAAATAGAACACAGGAAATTGATCAAATTCTGGAATCATATCCAAACCTCTATTCAACCGAGAAGTTTCTACATGTTGACGAAACGCATACGCATCTCTAAAACTTGAAGGATGAGGTATTGGAGCCAAGATTTGAGGCTCTTTTACTAGAGCTTTCTTATGTTCACCACGATTGATTTCGTTTGTAATCTGTTGACAAATTATAAGTGAAAAATCATCATCAGCTAAAATATCAATTAGGGTAGAGGGTAAGTTGTGATTAATCTGTGTCAAATCATAGATAGAGTATTGCAAAACAAGACCTACTTTTTCTTGTCGATTGTCTAAGAAAGTAACGAATTTCATTATTTGTTGTTTGAGAGGTGAAGATACGAAGATGATTTTAATGTTGAAATAAGTGAAGAAAAAAAGAGAAAATTTATAGAACTTATTTTATTTATTCATAATAGAATCTATTTTCAACGTTAACTTATCAGCACCTTTTGCATTTAGATGATCTGAATTTTTGAAATCTTTTTTATTGAAATCTTTATTATTAATAAAATAATCGATGAAAACGACATTATCGTATTTCGATAAGCGATTAATATTATTTTTTAAGTTGAAATATTGAGGTGTATTTATGACATAATTTTTATATAAATTGGTTGTAGGAGTAGCCAATAGAACAATTTTTATATCATTTGATTTTGCTTGTTTTATAATTTGTTCTAAATCATAAAAATGTGTTTTTATAATACGTTGTACTTGATTTGAATTTAAATTTGCACGATGTCTTTCAAACGTTTTTTTAGCGTAAATACTATCATTCCAACTTGGTTCGTATCGCTTTTTTATATAACCATTAATATCTATTGTTAAATTATTTTTATCCTGAATCCAATAATCTTTTATTCGATTATAATTAACATCAATAGGTTCTGAAAAAATTTCGTAATTAAGATTAAAGTCGTTATTATTTATATCAATTTTCCAATAAATTGAATAATATTTTAATTTCTTTTGATTAAAATTATTCAATTGTTTTGTAAACGAAAAATACGAAATGGGAATAATAATGGTTTTTAAATTGGGTAAATATTTTCGATTTTGTTCAAAAATTTTATAATCTAAATCTAGTGATTGAGCAGAATGTGCAGCATTAAAAGTTTTATTGGTAAATAATTTTGGATTGAGCCCTGTAAAAGTATGTGAACTTCCAAGAATCAAAGTTTCTATTTGTTTTCCATTTTCTTTTAAATAATCTGCTTTGTATTTGTAATCGTTGGGAATTTTTCGAAGTGTTTGTTCTATTCCAATTATTATCATAATGACAACTATGAATAAAGGTATTATGAAGCGTACTATTTTTTTCATGCAGATTTAAAAATCTTGAAATTCTATTTTTTTAGAATTGCACAAAAGTAATCTAATTCGGTATAATTTTTTGTCAATTTTTTACCTACTTTCTTATTTTAAACTTACTTTTGAGTTAAAATTCAATAACATGATAAACCCAAATGATAGACTATTAGTGATAAGTACGAGTACTATTCACGGCTATAGTTTTTTAGAATATATAAAAGATGAAATCAAAGAATTTATTCAATCTGATGAAATTATTTTTGTTCCTTATGCGCGACCTTCGGGAATTTCGTACGATGAATATACGCAAAATGTAAAAGATGCTTTGCAAACGGTTGGGGTTTCTGTAAAAGGTTTGCATACTTTCGAGAATAAAAAAGAAGCAATTTTGCATGCGAAAGCGATTTTTATTGGAGGAGGAAATACATTTTTATTGCTAAAAACGTTGTATGAAATTGGTTTGGTAGAAGAGTTGAGAAGTGCTGTACATAACGGAACACCATATATTGGTACAAGTGCTGGAAGTAATTTGACAGGTTTAACAATTGGTACAACAAATGATATGCCGATTGTTTATCCGCCAAGTTTTGATGCGTTACAATTTTTACCTTTTAATATTAATCCGCATTATTTGGATCCTGATCCAAATTCTACACATAAAGGTGAAACAAGAGAAACTCGTATCAATGAATTTCACAAGTTTAATCATCAAGTTGTCGTTGGATTGAGAGAAGGAAGTTGGCTTCGTGTAGAAAATGGAGTAGTGGAATTGAAAGGAAAATTATCGGCCCGAATTTTTAGACAGAGCGAACAACCAATTGAAATTGAATCCGGTATTTTAGAGGAAAAAGTTTATAGTATTTAAAAATCATTTATCTTTAAATTTCATAATATGAATTTAGAGAACAATGAGGATAAATAAATTTTCTTTTATTTTTTTGATCCTTTTTACATTTGGTTGTAAAGAAAAGATCGTTAGTGAATCATCAGTTTCAGAGATTCCATCTGATTATGAAGAATTATTTTCTGTCATGAAAAAAGGCTTTATCGATAGAGATAAAATTGATTGGGAGAATTTGGAGAAAAAAGTAATCGAGAAAACTAAAATATCGAAAGATTCGGCGATTGTAGAGGCAATTACTTTATTAGGAAATAATCATACACATTATCTTACGAAAGATAAAGTGTTATTAACAGGTCGTTTTCCGAAAGCAAAAGTTGAAAGATAAAGTGTTATTAACAGGTCGTTTTCCGAAAGCAAAAGTTGATAGCGCTTGTTTGTTAAAAGTAGAAGATAATAATAAGTTAACTAAAATTCCTGACGTTGCGTATATTAGGATTAAGCGTCATGGGTACAATAAAACAATAAGTGATAAAGACTATATTTTCAATAATCTGAAAATTATTTCTGAACAAGCAAATTCTAATTATTGGATTATCGATTTGAGAGATAATACGGGAGGTTCTAATTGGGTAATGATAACATCTTTATTACCATTTTTTGAAGATAATGTATTAGGATATTCTAAAATTAATAATGATGATATTCCTTGGTCAAAAAAAGATGGATGTTTTTTTAATGGAGTTAATAATTTATCAAAAGGATATATTAATTATCCGATAATAAATACAATTCATCCAAGGAAAATTTATGTTTTGATTAATCATAGGACAAGTAGTGCGGGCGAAGCTACATTAATTACGTTAAAATCACTTTCGAATGTGAAAGTTCTAGGTAAGAAAACGATGGGAGCAGCTACTATGAATACGAATACAAAATTGTCTAATGGCGATATGCTTAATTTAACAGCTGGATATATGATGGATGCTAAAAAGAACATTTATCCATATGGAATTGAGCCAGATTATGAATTGTGCTCAGAAGATGAAATTTTAAACTTTATCAAATCAGATATTAAAGAATAGCTTATTTTTCCCAATTTCCTAACAAAATTCATTACAATTTTATAACGAAAATCTATTCGATATTGGTTATATTTGTAGAGTTTAAATTAATTATAATAATAAATCAAAATAAAACTATATGAGTTCTTATGATGTAGCCGTAATTGGTGCTGGACCTGGAGGATATGTTGCAGCTATTCGCGCAGCGCAATTAGGATTTAAAACAGCAATTATCGAGAAAGAAAGTTTAGGAGGTACATGTCTTAATGTAGGATGTATTCCATCAAAAGCTTTATTAGATTCTTCTCACCACTATTACGATGCTGTAAATCACTTTAAAGAGCACGGAATCGAAATCGATGCTCCAAAAGTAAACTTCACTCAAATGATTGCTCGAAAAGCAGGTGTTGTAGATACTAACGTAGCTGGTATCAAATACTTGATGAGTAAAAATAACATTGATGTGTTAGAAGGTACTGGTGCTTTTAAAGATGCAACTCATATTGTAGTTACAGCTAAAGACGGTTCTACTCAAGAAATTGAAGCTAAAAATACAATTATTGCAACTGGATCAGTTTCATCTGAATTACCATTTGCACCAACAGATAAAACTCGTATCATCACTTCTACAGAAGCATTAGCTTTATCTGAAGTTCCAAAACACTTAATCGTTATCGGTGGTGGTGTTATCGGATTAGAGTTAGGATCTGTTTACTTACGTTTGGGTTCTCAAGTAACTGTTGTAGAATATGCAGACCGTGTTATTCCAGGAATGGATGGTGCTTTGTCTAAAGAGTTGACAAAAGTATTGAAAAAACAAGGAATGAAATTCCACACTTCAACTGGTGTAACTTCTGTTGTAAATAACGGAAATGATGTTACATTAAAAGCAACTTCTAAAAAAGGAGAAGAAATCGAAATTAACGGAGATTACGCTTTAGTAGCTGTTGGTCGTCGTGCTTTCACAGGATCTTTAGGTTTAGAAAACGTAGGAGTAGAGGTTGACGAAAGAGGTCGTATCAAAACAAACGATCACTTACAAACTAATGTTTCTAACATTTATGCGATTGGTGACGTTGTTGCTGGTGCAATGTTAGCACATAAAGCAGAAGAAGAAGGTGTTTTAGTTGCTGAGCAATTAGCAAGTCAAAAACCTCATATCAACTATAACTTAATTCCTGGTGTTGTTTATACTTGGCCAGAAGTTGCAGGAGTTGGTAAAACAGAAGAGCAATTAAAAGAAGAAGGAGTAGAGTACAAAGTTGGTTCTTTCCCTTTCAAAGCTTTAGGACGTGCTCGTGCATCTATGGATACAGACGGTTTTGCTAAAATTTTAGCTGATAAAAACACAGACGAAATCTTAGGAATGCATATTATTGGTGCTCGTGCTGCTGATTTAATTGCAGAAGGAGTTGTAGCAATGGAATTCCGTGCATCTGCAGAAGATTTAACAAGAATGTCTCATGCTCACCCAACATTCTCAGAAGCGATCAAAGAAGCTGCTTTAGCTGCTACAGACAATCGTCCAATTCACGCTTAATCAAATAGATTTAAGATAAATTCCTAAAAAGCTGTTCGTAAGAGCAGCTTTTTTTATAATTTTAAACTTTATAAACATCAAGAATGGAAAATATCACGACTTTATTCAAAGAAAATTGGGACACAATATTAATTACTGTTATATCAGTGATAACATTTTATTTTGTATTTAAATCGAAAGAACGAAAGAGAAGAAATTAATTTTCCTTAAAGTAAACTGGGTTTGGGTAAAGAAATTCATAATTAAATTCATCTTGTATTTTTTGACTTGAAATTATTTTTCCTTCACGACTTATAGAGGAAATAATTTTCTTATTTAATTGATATTCTAACACTTCTTCTTTAGTAGGATGTTCTGGTGAAACGATATTATAAATTGATGAATTTTTATTTATATGAATTATTTTTTCGATCACTTGACAAACATCTAGATAATGTATATGATTGACCATTTGAGATAGATTAGAATGTTCTAAAGTTAAATATTTAGAAAGAAATCTATCGTTTCCCATTAGTCCGCCTAAACGTAAAATGATTAATTGATTATATTTTTCTTTTAATTGATTTTCAATTGAATAATAAGGATTATTTAAATGAATAGTTTCAATTGGATTTTCAAAAATAATTTCATTATTTTCAGAATAAATTGCTGTTGAACTAAGCAGAATAAGTTGATTATTATAATCTCCTAAAAAGTCAATTAAATGCTGAAATCTTTTCTGTAAATCGTCTAAATTATTTCTTCTTCCAAATGGAATTGTCACAATAACAAAATCATAATTGTGTTTAATTTTTTCAGATTTGTAATGATCAAAATCGATTGAAAAACAATTTTCTGCATCCGAAATTCGTTTCGTAGTTTCAATCAAAAATTGCTTTTCTAAATACTTTTCTAATCTTGATCCCAACCAACCTTTTCCAATAATCAATCCTTTTTTCATTCAATTTTATTAAGCAATAAATATAATACTGTTCTATTTTCTAACCGAAAATAACTTTCTATTTTTGCCAAATGTTAGAAATTCTTTATCAAGACGAATATATTATTGCCATTAACAAACCAAGTGGATTGTTGGTTCATAAATCTTTTTATGCGCGTGATGCGTCTGTTTTTGCGGTTCAGGAATTACGCAATCAAATTGGTGGACAACATGTTTATCCCATTCATCGTTTGGATCGTAAAACGTCAGGAGTTTTGCTTTTTGCTTTAGATAAAGAAAGTTTAAAAATTATGAATGATCGTTTTGCAACACGCGAAGTTGAGAAAAAATACTTGGCTATTTTGCGTGGTTGGTCGCCAGAAGAAATGACGATAGACTATGATTTGACGAATGATGATGGTGTAAAGCAAAATGCAATTACCTATTTTCATCGTTTACAAACGGCAGAAATTGATTTAGAATATAACAATCATCCGACTTCACGTTATTGTTTGGTAGAAGCAATTCCCGAAACTGGTCGTATGCATCAGTTGCGTAAGCATTTTCGTCATATTTTTCATCCAATTTTGGGAAGTCGTCCGCATGGATGTAACAAGCAAAATAAATTGTGGTTAGAGAATTTTGGATTGAAAGGAATGATGCTTCACGCGCATGAACTAGTGTTTAATCATCCAATTACAAATGAACAACTTGTTTTGAATGCAAAGGTAAATGAAGAATTTTCTAAAGTTGGAGATATTCTTGGGTTAGATTTAGAAAAATATAAATAATCTTAATTAATATTTCTCAATTTATCATTTATATTAAATTTATAATTCAGAACGTTAAATAATTGAAATTGAGAATAATGTTTCATAAATTAGTAGAACCAAATATTCTTGCTTATGAAACATTATTTTTACTCATTTTTTACTTTATTTCTTTTATTTAATTGTTCAGAAAATAAACCTGAAATTAAAAAGCTCACTCAACAAGAATTAACAGAAACAACAGAATTTAAAGAAGCTTCACCCGAAAAAAAACAATTATTTTCTGAACTTACAGCTTTTCAGAAAGATTTACAAAGTAAGCAAGCTCAGAAAATTCCAGATTATTTGGATTGTCCAAAACGTATCGAAGAATTAGATTTGAATACTAAAAATACAGCGATTCGTACTGATGTTGAGGCAAATTCATTTCGATTATCGACAAATTTAGTTACAGATAATTTTGATTTGATTTACAATGAATTAGATTTGAATATTATTAATGAAGCAATAAAATCTATTCCAGAAACGGATTTATTGGCAAATGATAATGTATCGACAAATGTAAAAATTGGTGAATGCGATTATCATACTTCAATTTTGATGAAAAACAAAGAAGTCGAATTTAATATTAAATCTTCGACACCAAAAAATGAATGTAAAAAAGATCAAAAATGGAAATTTGTTTCGAATGGAGAAATTCTTGTTTTAGATCATCGAAAAATGTTATAATTAAAAAAAAGTTCAAATTTTGAACTTTTTTTTAATTTGTATAATAGTTATTATTCTCTAAAAAATTATAACCCAAATCATAATATTGTATTGGTTCATTTTTAAACTTTATTTGAAAGCGTTGATGATCCGTTTCCAATGATTCTAAACTTTTTGGGTTAAAATATTTGTGCTCAGAATTCCAATAATAATTAGGTCTAAAATTGTTTATTTTTATAGTTTTAGATGTAAATTTAAATGGATTTGTTTGATGTTTCATCAATTCTGTCCATAAATAGAACATCTGATAATTACTAAAATCTTCTCCATTTTCTGTTTTATAAAAATAAAGAGGGTTTTGAATTGAAAAATAATTTTGAGATTGATACGGTTTTTTATCTTCCAAATAATAATCCATCAATCGTAAAATATCTAATAATTGTTTAACTTTCGGTGGTCCATCATTTAAATAGAATGAAATTTTCTTGATTACTTTTTCGTCTTTTACAAAGACTAATTCTTCGTAATTACCATCTGTTGCAAGCCTTTCATATTTATTTGGTAAATTCTTAATATCAATCTGATTTTATCAATAGCGTCCTAAATAAATTTAGGGCATAAAATATCCACCCACTTTAGTAGGATACAAGCTATAGTTGGA